>JBIIDU010000005.1:0-28405 GCA_044238165.1 Ferruginibacter sp.
AAGTTTGCAAATCAGATTCCGGTAGATACCCCCGGTTCACGAATTTACAGGAATCGAAAAACTGCCTGCAGCGTCACATCTGAAGATAAGCGCGCGCGGTATCGGCAATCTGCTTTTTCCGGTCTTCCGTCATCTTGTCGAAAGTACGCAGCAGCATCCCCAGCCGCGGATTGGAGGAAAAGAACTGCCGGTGCCGGTCCATAAAGCGCCAGAACAACGCATCCCAGGCCTCGCACCAGGGTGCTTTTTTATAATCGCTCATTTTAAGCAGGTAATTGCTGCCGCTGATATAGGGCTTAGTGGCCATGAGCCCGCCGTCGGCAAACTGGCTCATACCATACACATTGGGCACCATCACCCAATCGTACGCATCGATGAAGAGTTCCATGAACCACCGGTACACCTGATGGGGATCGGTTTCTGTTAGCAGCATGAAATTGCCGAGTACCATCAGGCGCTCGATGTGGTGGCAGTATCCCGTATCAAGCACTTTGCGGATGGTGTCGTCGAGCGGAAGGATGCCGGTGGAGGCTCGGTAGAATGAGTCGGGAAGCGGCCGGCTGAACTGCCAAAAGTTGGCCGTGCGCTCGCGCGAGCCGATATGAATATACACCCCACGGATGAATTCGCGCCAGCCCACAATCTGTCGGATGAAGCCCTCAAGGGAATTGAGCGCAACGTTTTTATTCCGTGCATGGTTGACGGCGGCATCCACCACCTGCTTCGGTTCAAGCAATCCCGCATTGAGCAGGGGCGACAGTACACTGTGATGCAGCACGGTCTCTTTGGAAACAATGGCATCTTCATAGGGTCCGAATTCTGAAAACCGCTGCTCCAGAAAATGTTCAAGCCATTGCCTGCTGTCGGCATGGGTGACGGGATAAACAAATGACCGGCTGATATTTCCGTTGTTTGAGGCGAAATGCTTTTCCACATAGTGCTCCGCTTCAAGGTAATAGGCATTGCGTTCCGGAAAGCGCAGTTCGGGCGGTTTTTTTTTGGGCGGATATTTCTGACGGTTGTCGGTATCATAGGTCCACTGTCCGCCCAGCGGCTTTCCCTGCTCGTCGAGAAGCAGGTTGAGCCTTTTGCGCTGCCGAATGTAAAAATCGGTCAGGTGGTATTTTTTAGCGGTGCCAAAATATTCGGCCAGATCGGCCCGGGTATTCAGGAATCCGGGACTGGGGTGCTCCTCGGCAACAATCCCGCAGTTGACGCAGGTAGTGCTGATTCGTCTTTCAAGCCAGTAGTCGCACACATCGTAGAACATGATTTTCCCTACGCCCTTTTGGGAAAGGGTGCGGATCAACGAGCGTATGTCCGCATCGGGCTGCAGGGCTTCCACATACCGGACCGCCAACTTTTTTTTGCGGAGCTCATCTCCCAGGTAACGCATTCCGGCCCGGTGAAACAGCAGTTTCATCTTATGAAAAGAATATTGCCTGAAAAACAGGTATTCCTCCACCAGGTAGACTTCGTCGGCCTGTTGTAACAACGTGCTGTCGCTGAACAACTGATGCGGGAAAAGGAGAAACACCGTGCGGACGTTCATACCGGGTTTATTTTTTTCGATGCTTGTTCATGCGGCACCGGTCACTGCAATACTTTACTTCCTCCCATACCTTCTCCCATTTCTTCCGCCAGCGGAAAGGCCTTCCGCAGGCAGGACAGGTTTTTTCAGGGAGATGCTGTTTCTTCAAGATGACGGGGCGTTTCAGGGCATTGCCGACTGTGGAACAAACAAAGCGGGCAATTCGTTCGCCGGAAGAAGCGGACTTGTTGCAAAAGTGTTGGGCACCGAAAAAATTAAGAAATGGAACCGCCGCCGAAATAAGAATGCAGCACCTGTGGCAGGGCGATGCCATCTGCTGCCTGGTTGTTTTCAAGCAGGGCCGCCACAATGCGGGGCAGGGCCAGCGAAGAGCCGTTGAGCGAATGCAGCAGTTGTGTTTTTCCTGCAGCATTCTTGTACCGGATCTTCATACGGTTGGTCTGGAAGTTCTCAAAATTGCTGACAGAGCTCACTTCCAGCCATTTCTGCTGGGCGGCGCTGAACACTTCAAAGTCGTAGGTGAGCGCGCTCGTGAAGCTCATGTCGCCACCGCACAACTTCAGGATGCGGTAGGGAAGTTCCAGGCTCTGCAACAGCTTCTCCACATGCTGCACCATCTGTTCAAGCACGGCATAGCTTTCGTCGGGGTTCACCAGCTGGATGATCTCCACTTTGTCGAACTGGTGCACGCGGTTCAAACCACGCACATCGCTGCCAAAGCTACCGGCCTCGCGGCGGAAGCAGGGTGTGTAGGCCGTCATCTTCACCGGTAAATCGGATTCTTTGATGATTTCGTCGCGGTAAATATTGGTAACCGGTACTTCGGCCGTGGGAATCAGGTAATAGTTGTCGGCCTGCGCCCAGTACATCTGCCCTTCCTTGTCGGGCAGCTGGCCCGTACCATAAGCGGTGGCCTCATTCACTAAAAGCGGTGGCAGGTATTCAGTGTATCCGGCAGCCGTATTGTAATCGAGAAAATACTGGATGAGCGCTCGCTGCAGCTTGGCTCCGCGGCCCTTGTAGAGCGGGAATCCGCTGCCCGTAATCTTGCTGCCGGTTTCAAAATCAACCAGATCGTATTTTTTAATCAGCTCCCAGTGGGGAAGGGCTCCTTCAGCAAGCACGGGTGTGTTGCCTCCGCTGCGCACTTCCATATTATCGGCCGGAGTACTCCCTGCAGGCACGGATTCATGCGGAAGATTGGGCAGGCGCAGCAGTTCACTGTTCAGTTCTGTCTCTACAGACGACAACCTTTCACCAAGGTCATGTGCGGTCGACTTATGCAGGGCCACTTCGGCACGCAGGGCTCCGGCCTTCTCTATCTCGCCCTTGCCCATCAGCGCGCCGATTTCGCGGCTGGCCGAGTTGATGGTGGCCTGCAGGGTTTCGCTTTCCATCTTCATTTTCCGCAGCGACTCGTCGAGCTCCACCAAACGGTCAACCAGCACAGTTTCTTTGAAATGCTTGTGTGCCAGACGCTCTTTGACCCTATCGGCCTGCTGCCGGATAACGCTTATCTGTAACATACCCTGTCGGAAATTTTTCGCAAAGGTAATGGATAGCGGTTCATCTGTGGGGACTAAGCGAGTCAATTCAACCCTCAGTAAAACTAAAGGTCAGCGCGGATTCGTCAACGCCAGGTCTGAGCCTCGTCTTTGGCCCGTTGCCGGTCCACACGGCCGGCAATGAGAATGCTGATGAAATAGAGCAAGGTGAGGGGCAGCGCTACTATGAACTGGCTGGTCCAGTCGGGCGAAGGGGTGATCACCGCCGCCACCACGAGAATGATGACCACGGCATATTTGAATTGTTTCCGCAAAAAAGCGCTGCTGACGATGCCCAACCGGGCGAGTACCCAAGTGAATACAGGCAGCTCGAATGCGAGTCCGCAGCCCAGCACCAGGTTGGTCAGGCTATCGATATAATCGTTGATGGAGGGACGGTAGACGATCATACCCGTCTTGCCCAGCGAGAAGGTAGCCAGAAAATTGAAGGTGAAAGGCGCCAACAGAAAATAACCGAAGGCGGCACCGGTAAAAAAACACAGGGAAACATAGAAAATGCTGCCTCTTCCGTAACGCTTTTCTTTGGAGGTGAGCGCGGGTTTTACAAAACGCCAGAGTTCCCAGATCAGGTAAGGAAAACAGGCCACCAACCCGCCAATCAGCGCGATATTGATGGCGGAAGTGAAGGTGCCGTTCACCTGGTTCACCTGAAAGTCGATTTTCACGGGGGGCAGGCACAAGGCATCGCTGCCGAACACCTTCCAACCCAGCCGGCAAAGGGCCCTGTAAGTATAGAAAGAAGGGTTGGCGGGAGCCAGGATGATGTTGTCGTACACCCAGTCGATGCACACAAAAATGGCAATGGTGGCGGCAAGCCAGACGAGCAGCGAACGGATGATGTGCCAGCGGAGCTCCTCGATGTGGTCGAAAAAACTCATTTCCTGCGCATCATCGCTGCTGTTTCCGCGGATGCGGGAAAAGAAATTCTTTCGCTCGGAATGCTCGCTGGACAAAGTAAAGCGTGTATTTATTGGAGTAGGCTATCCCGCGCAAAAGTAATTGATTTCATCCCATCGGTAGCATTGGGCACCTCCCCGAAAAAAACTAACTTGTACGCCCAAACAACAACCTGATTCCCATGTCCTCTTCAAAAAAATCGCTGCTCCTACTATTGTATGCCCTGCCCGCATGGCTGCCGCTTTTCGCACAGCAAAAGGCGCTTACTGCCGACCAGTATTTCAAAAACGATTTCAAAGGCATCGTGCAGCCGCTGCCCGTAGTGCAGTACTGGATCGATGACCGTTATGCCCTGATCACCCGTTCCGGCCAGCGCACCGTGCTGGACGCCCTCACCGGACAAGAACGGCCGGCGACCGATGCGGACAAGAAGCCCGGCGAGAATGCCGCTCCGAAAGTTTATGCGAAAGACGATGACCTCTACATACGTTCCGACGGCAACGAAGTAAGGCTTACCAACGACAAGCAGCCGCGTGTGAACGTGACGATGAGCCCCGATGGTAACTATGCCGCCTACACGAAAAACAACAACCTCTACACCCTCCATATTCCCTCCAAAAAGGAAACCGCCCTTACCACCGACGGCAGCGAAACCATCCTCAACGGATACGCCAGCTGGGTGTATACCGAAGAGATCCTGGGACGTGCCAGCGAATACCGCGCCTTCTGGTGGAGCCCCGACAGCCGCAGCATCGCGTTCTTCCGCACCGACGACAGCCCGGTTCCGGTATTCACCCTCACCGATGCTCAGGGCCAGCACGGCTATGTGGAAACCATGCGTTACCCCAAAGTGGGTGATACCAACCCCACCGTACGCATCGGCTTCTGTTCACCCGAAGGCGGCAAAACCACCTGGGCCGATTTCAATGAGCAGTACGACCAGTATTTCGGAACACCCCAATGGACACCCGACGGCAGGAACCTCTGGGTGCAGTGGCTCAACCGCGGGCAGGACAGCCTGTTCATCTGGTCCGTCGATCCGGCGAGCGGCAGCAAGAGCGAAGTGTACCGCGAAACGCAGAAAACCTGGGTGCAGCTCGACGACGGATACGACCGCCTCTTCTTCATGAAGAACAACCGACAGTGCATCCTTGCCAGCGACCAGACCGGCTGGAACCACCTTTACCTGCATGAGCGCGGAGGCAAACGGCTGAACGCCATCACCAGCGGAAATTTTTCCGTGAACGAGATCAAGTACATCGACGAAAAAAACCAGGTGGTGTACTTCACCGCCGGCGACCGCGAAAATAGGGCCTGCTATGACCTCTACCGGGTGAACTTCAACGGAAAAAAAATGCAGCGGCTCACGTTCGGCCCCTTCAACCACGGCAGCGTCAGTCTCTCGCCCGGCGGCAGCGCTTTCATCACCACCTACTCCAACAGCAGCACGCCGCCCCGTATGGCCCTGATTGCCAATAGCGGAAAATTCATTACTGAACTTGGCAACGCCGCAGGACCTGATTTATCGGCTTACCGGCTGGCAACCACGCAAATGATCGGTGTCAAAAGCGAAGACGGTTTATATACGCTGCCCATGAAAGTGACCTGGCCTACTGCGCCTGACCGCAACAAAAAATATCCGGTGCTGATTTCAATTTACGGAGGCCCCAAGGCCGGCACCTGCTGGGATACCTGGCAACTGGGCGGCAGCCAGCAATGGTATGCAAATGAAGGATTGATTCAGGTGGTGATGGACCACCGCGGCAGCGGGCATTTCGGAAAAACAGGACAGAACTACATGCACCGCAACCTGGGCTACTGGGAAATGAAGGATTACGGTACGATGGTGAAATGGCTGGTCGACAGCGGCTATGCCGACCCCAACCGTATCTGCATCACCGGATTCAGCTACGGCGGTTATCTGAGCTGTTATGCGCTCACCTACGGTGCCGGCACCTTCACCCATGCCATGGCCGGAGGCAGCGTCACCGACTGGCGGTTCTATGACACCCACTACGCCGAGCGGTATATGGATACGCCTGCCGAAAACCCCGACGGATACAAATCGAGCTCGGTACTCACCCATGCCGGCAAATACAAGGGTAACCTGCAACTCGTGCATGGCATGATCGACGACAATGTGCATGTGCAGAACAGCCTCAGCCTGCTGAGCAAGCTGCAGGACAACAAGAAGGAGGTGGAATGCATGTTCTACAGCGAGGGAAGGCACGGCTGGCCGGGCAACAAGTGGCTGCACTATATGAACATGAAAACCGCTTACATCTACAAACACCTGCTGGGCAAGGAAGTGCCGCAGGCCCTGCTCAAATAAGCCCGGGCAAACCTACTCCGCAGGGAGATTGTTGTGCGACCCGTCGCAGTAAGGCGGATTTTTGGTTTGCTTGCATTGGCAGAGCCACACTTTTTTTGTTTCCGTCGATTCCACACGCATGCTTTTGAACGGCATGCCTTCTATCCCTTTGTGGCGGCCGTCACAAAAAGGCTGCTTCTCACTAAGTCCACAGGTGCACCAGGCATAGGTTTTGCCGGCTTCGAGCTCCACTTCCACAGGAAATGAGGCGGCACATTTGGGTTGATTGTCCATGGTCAGGTATATTTTTTAATGAACTGATACAAATTGGTTTGCGGTCCCGATTTTTCCAGAGCCGACAACAGATCCTGTTTGCTGATGTCGTGCATCCTTTTTTCGCGTATCAGGTGATAGGCTTTTTCAGCCATCAGATAAAACCTGCGCGGGTGTCCTGCCGGTTGTTTTTCCAGTTCGAGAATCTGTGCCGACAGGGCATCGATTCCCGTGTTTTGTGAAGCCACCGTTTTGACAACGGCAACAGGCCGCCGGCCATCGCCGGGTGAAGAGGCCACCAGGCTGCGCAGATTTTTCACAAAGGCGTCGGCATCGGGACGGTCGCTTTTGTTCACTACAAAGATATCGGCAATCTCCATCAGGCCTGCTTTCATGGTCTGCACCTCGTCGCCTCCCTCGGGCACCACCACCACCACGGTGATGTCGGCCAGCCCGGCGATCTCCACTTCGCTCTGGCCCACGCCTACGGTTTCAACCAGTATGCGGTCGAAAGGGGCCGCTTTCATCAGATCGGTGATTTCAATGATTTTCGGATGCAGGCCACCCAGCGAACCGCGCGAGGCCAGGGAGCGGATGAACACGCCCGGGTGGTTGTACCATTTGCTCATGCGGATACGGTCGCCCAGCAACGCACCAAAATGAAAGGGAGATGAGGGATCCACACATAGTACACCGATACGTTTTCCCTGGCCAACCCACTCGGCCAGCAAGGCATCAACCAGCGTGCTCTTACCCGCTCCGGGCGGACCGGTGATGCCGATTACCGGCGTATGGGAAGCCGGAAGCGCAGCAAGAAACTCATCGTATCCGGCAAACGCGTTCTCCACCAGGGAAATGGCCCTGGCCAGCGCCTGGTATTCGCCCTTGATAAGATTTTCACGCAGGTTCGCCCACATGCTTCAAAGATAGCATACTCAACGTGACAAGGGAAGCATATGGCAGAGAGCGGTAAAAACGAACGTCTTCGCAACGCATGATGCTACGCCGGACGGGAATTATACCGGGAGATGTGTTCAGCAAACTTTCCCGGCACAAATTGTGTTATCTTACCGGACAATTAACCACAATCCGTATAAAGAAGCAGTGCATTGAATCCTGTAAAAAGAAAAACAAGACGTTGGGCATTCCGGATCCTCATCTCCTCCCTTTCTGTTTTGGGAATCGTCTACTGCCTGACGGCCTGCAAATCAAACAAAGAAATGACCGGACGGCAGAAAATACTCAGCAGTTTCTACCCCCTGCTCATGAAAGTGGGCAAATCGACCATACTCAGAAACGACACCGTACAACCCCCCGTTTCATTTTACGGACTGCAGGCCACACTCATCAGCGGGGCGCCCCTCCGCTTCGACAGCCTGAAGGGAAAGAAAGTGCTGCTGGTGAATACGGCCAGCGACTGCGGATACACCCGTCAGTATGATGCGCTGCAGCAATTGCAGGACAAATATGCCGACCGCTTGCTTGTCATCGGGTTTCCGTCGAACGACTTCAAAAATCAGGAATCGGCATCCAATGAGGATATAGCGGGTTTTTGCCGCATCAACTATGGAGTCCGCTTTCCCCTGGCAGAAAAGTCATCGGTAAAAGCCGGCACTGCGCAGAATGGCATCTACCGCTGGCTCAGCGACGCGGCAATGAACGGTTGGAACAGGCAGGATCCGAAATGGAACTTCTGCAAATACCTGATCAACGAGCAAGGCATGCTCACCGGCTATTTCTCTTCGGCGGTGGATCCGCTCTCGGCCGAATGCACCGCACTGATTGAAAAATGAGGGGGAGCTTTCTAAAGTAAATTCGCTACTTTAGGTTTGATTATGCTCACCCGCACAGATATAGAAAACTATTTTCTTGCAGAAAAAACCGGCGGCGCCCTGCTGCTGGTGCTCGGTTCCCTTTGCATTCTGACCTCTCTGGTTTTTCTCCTGCTGCTGAAAACCCCCTTCTACAAAGGTGCCGCGTGGCCCCTCGTATTGGCCGGCCTGGCCTTCTGTTTCGTGGGCTTTACCGTACATCAGCGAAGTGACGGCGACCGCATTGCCCAGGTGTATGCACTGGACATGAATCCCGATTCACTGAAGAGCCGTGAACTGCCCCGGATGGAGCTTGTGATGAAGCGTTTTGCGCTTTATCGTTATGCAGAAATCGCATTGATTGTACTGGGATTGACAATATTCACCTACTGCCGCTGGAATTATTCGTTTCCGTTCTGGAAAGGGCTGGGTGCGGCGCTGGCCATCGTTGCAATATGCGCCCAATTGTTCGACCACTTCGCGGAAAAACGCGGAGCCGCCTATCATAAAAAACTGAGCGCATATTGCGCTGAAATGAAAGGGCCCGAAGCGCCCTGATTTTCGCTGCACACTCCGCAACCAATCGGCAATCTCACAAAAAATCGGGCAGGCCCAAAAAAAAGAATACTGCCCTAAGCTGATCCCATTACCAAAGATCAGCAGGGCAGTATTCAATCATATAAGATGCGGTACTGGACGGATGTTATACGAAAATGATGTATAAATCAGCCCGAAATTTTCCCGTATAATGCCGATGTGATAGCTGTTTGGGCCAATATTATTGGTCCATTACAGATATCCAATCGGTATTAGAGTATCACCCGGTCAACCACATGGATTACTCCGTTGGTGGCGATGATATTTGCCGCAGTTACGTTCGAAGCAGGGCTGCTGCTGCCCGTGATTTTCACCGCGGGTGGAAGCGATACGGTAAGCGTCTGTCCACCGCCATTCAGCGTAGGTGCGGTAGCTCCGTTGCTGAGGTCGCTGGCAAATACATTGGTAGCAATGGCATGCGCTTTCACAATACCGGCCACGGCAGTGGGATCAGCAGCGTTGATGATGGCTTCCGTATTGAACGGAGTGGCCTGGAAAGCTGTATTGGTGGGAGCGAACACAGTGAACTTACCTGGACCCGACAATGCTCCGGCCAGACCTGCGCGACTAACGGCAGCCAGCAACAGTGAGAAATTGGCAGGATCGTCAATCACAATCTGTGCAATGGATTTGGTGGGCGGAATCAAAACGCCGCTGCTGATTTTATGGATGACCCCGTTTGAACCGGTGATATCAGGAGTAGTTACCCGGATGCCGTTCATGAATACCCCGTTGCCGTTGCTGGAAGCATAGATATTTTTGCCGTTCAGCGTCTTCACCGTGTCGCTTGCAGGTACATTGGCAGCCCTTACAACCGCGGGAACCACATGATAAGTGAGGACAGGTGCCAGAATACTGCTAACCTGGGCAGGTGTCAGCGCATCGATGACCGATTGCGGGAATCCTGATGCACGGAATGCGTTGTTGGTGGGGGCGAAAACCGTGATGTTGTTGGTGGTGGAAACGGCAGCGGAAAGACCGGCCTTATCCAGTGCGGAAGAAAGAATGCTCAGTCCCGTATCGGCACGAATGATCTGGAAAAGGTTTTGCGGTCCGGGTGCAGGGCTTGGATCTGATTTTTTACAGGATGTGGATCCAATAACTACCAGACCCGACAGGCCGAGAAGAATGGCTTTGGCGCTTAAAAAAAATTGTTTCATTGATTTTAATTTTAAAGTGAAAGATTATTGTTTATTTTTTGTGTCTTGATTACAAACAATCTATAAACCAATGAAAAATCATTTTGTTCTGTCTTGAGTAAAAAAAATTTAACCCGTAGGAGCCGGAATACGAAGTTTGTAAATCCACTTCCCCGCTATCCCTTCGTATTTTGTTGTAAACCAACTGTTTGAAAAGGAATTGACACAGGGTTCAAAAAAAACGTGCTGATTGGGGGCTTTTTCTGGTATAAAACCTTAAATTTACAACCGGTAAACAAGGTTTGCCGCCTCCACGTTCCTTCGAATTATACCGTACCGATCCACTACTTTATCGTAAAACCATAGTTGATTACTAAAAATCATCACTATGGCATCCCCAAAAATTAGCCGGCTGTTGGCCTGTTTGATTTTGTTCGGAATTTCCGCTCAGGCACAAACAATACAATACCCGGCCGACGCATCCACCCTGCTGCGCTCCACGGCATCCGACATGGCGGAACTGCTCAGTCGAGCCACACCCTCTTCCCCCGTTCAGGCTTCCGCCTACAACGCCCTTCCTGCTTCGGGAATCGTGCTGTTGTATAACGACAGCATCGCCGACAACCAGGCCTGCAGGGTAAGAAGCAACGGTTCCTCCTGCCTCATATTTGAAGCGGCGGAAGACAACGGCCTGGTATTCGGCATCTACCGGTACCTGCATTTTCTGGGTTACCGTTTCTGGCAGCCCGGCACCAATTGGGAAAATATTCCGAACCTCAGCAACCCCTACCGGAATATCGACACGGTATTCACCTGCCGTTTCAAGTACAAAACCTGGTTCCTCAGCGGCGGGCACAACAAGTGGGCAATGGACAATGATGCGACTTACGACTGGGACACCTATTTCGGCAGGAACGGCCATGCCTGGGCGCTCTACCAGCGCAGGAACGGAATGCTGGGCGCGCACCGGTTTACAGGGCACCGCGGCGACCTGATGGGCGGAGCATTCCTCGACACGCTTAAAAACAACAGATGCCTGGTGGCACCCTATAACGGATCGCGGCTGGCCGTTGTGCAATCTGTACCCGATGTGAACAATCCCGGCGCCATGGACCTCTGGAGCAAAACCGTATCGGGGCAGTACTTGCAATACCGGCAAACCATCCTGAACAACAAAGCCCTCTACCCCGACCTTTACCGCTCGTTCCGGTATAATCAGGGCAATATCGGCATCGAAGTGCCCGACGGAGCACAATGGGCCAACACCCGCGACGCTTCGCCCTGCTCAGGCGGCGAGCTGTATTCGGAAAGCAACCAGCAATTCATACTGGCCAACCACACGGTGAACGACATGCGGCGTTTGCTGCCCGCCATGCGTTACCAGCTTTACGCTTACGACACCCATGCCGATGTTCCCTCACCCGAACACTGGCCCTCGCGGCAAATCGACGTGCAGGTAATTCCTTCCGCTTTCCAATTCGAAACCAGCACCCGGGGATTGCTGAACCGCTGGTACGGCAAAAACGTTTCGATTTCCGAATACCATTACATGAACATCGCCCAGTGGAGCGGCGAAACTCCCTCTTTCCGGCTGGAAGAACTGAAAAACACCCTGGAAAGACTCAGCAACAACAACACGCAGGGCATCGTATGGGAGGCAGCCCCTTCGAAATTCGCCACCCTGCCCTACCTGCTGGCAGCCAACAATTTTCTGCTGAACAAGGTGCCGGTCGACAGCACCCTCAACGATTTTTGCCGCAGCATGTTCGGCAACGCCCACCAGGTTGTTTACCAACTGCTGCAGGACTGGGGCAGCGCCGATGTGGTCAACCTGAGCAATGGCATACAGGACAACAAGTACAAAATACCCCACTACCTCCGCCAGGTGCAAACCGCCGAAGCGCTCCTGCAAAACGGAAGCCCTGCCGAACAGCAACGCCTGCGCGAACTCAAGGCCTTCCTGCGCTATATGACGCTCTATTACAACTGGCTCTTTGAACAAAGCAATGACGGTAGAAAAGAAAAACTGGCGTCTTCCCTTTGCCGTTATCTGGCCCGGGCAAGCAGCCTGAAGCTGGTGAACAGCTATGCGCTGATCAATATGGTCGTTCAGCCCTACGGCGAAACCCATCCGCTCTTCCTGCAATACAACACCACTAACGGTACCGCCTACATGCAGGGAAGCCTGCCGGGGCTCAGCGATGCGGAAATCGACCGCGATTTCAGGGAAGACTGCGCCCGACACCTTGCTGCCATCGACAAATACAGCTTCAACACCGTAGAGGAAACGGCCGCAGCAATGGATCGTCATGGAATGCAGCCGCTGGAAACAATCAGCTTCAACATCGGCTATACCCAGGGCAAAAACTACACCCAGCGCAGCGAAATATTCATCTATGCAACAAAAGCAGGCAGTTTCACTGTTCGCTACACGCCCCGGTTCGATATGCCGGACAAAGGCAGCATCAACATTACGGTTGAAGAAAACAACAGTGCGCTCGGAATTCTTACCGACTACACGATCGGAAGAAACCGGGGCGAGGGAACACTGACGGTTCACCTGCCCGCGGCCGGCATCTACAAAATGTCGGTTGTGTCAAAATTCCAGGCGGCGGTATCGCTCAGCATCGCAACAGGCGGCAATTACTTTTTCCGGCACGACGCGTTTCTGGGAAATACGGTGGAAAACTACCGCGCCAATCCCGAAAGCCTTCCGGGTTATATCTATGTGCCTTCCGGCATCAGCAACCTGTATTTCAGCCTGAACAATTCCAACCCGGCGGGAATGGGGCATGCCGGAGCGTCTGTTGTGAACGAAATATTCCGGTTCAGCGGCCCCGATTCTGTGTTACTGACCGCACAACCGACCCCCGGAGGAGATTCGGCCCTTTTTTCCATTCCGCTCACCAGCAATACCGGCGGTATGTTCATAAGGGCGGGAAAGATGGAACAATACCGGCTATGCCTCGCCAATGTGAGCAATTTCTACTGGTATGCCCGGAAGAAGGAATGCTGTGCCCGCGAAAACTCCACCGGCAAACTCTCCGTGTACCCCAACCCCTCCCGGGGCCTATTCCGGTTCAGTTCCTCAGGGGAAAGCGCAATTGCCGCATCTGTTCAGGTGTTCTCCTCTTCGGCGCAATTGCTGCACACCCAATACCGCACCGCAACAATCGATATCCGGCACCTGCCTTCGGGTATCTATTTTTACCGGGCCTCTGTGGGCGGAAAAACATCCGCCGGCAAACTCATCAAAAACTAAGCTCGAAAAAGGCCCTGCTCCCGTTCAATTCCGGCGAAAAAACGTGCTTTTCCCACTGCCGGGCCTGTCCGGCCGCACCGCTTATTCCCACTTATTTTCACTACTTTTGCCCGCCTTAAAAGGCCTCCGCCTAAAGGCAGCAACAGCCAATGCACAGCAGCAAGGAAGCGATAAACATGGACCTGCTCCCCCGCCATATTGCCATCATCATGGATGGCAACGGAAGGTGGGCGAAGGAGCGCGGTGAAGACCGCCTCTTTGGTCATCTGCACGGGGTACAAAGTGTACGCGATATTGTGGAGGGCTGCGCCGAACTCGGTATCGGATACCTCACCCTTTATGCATTCAGCACCGAAAACTGGGACCGGCCGGCGAACGAGGTGAGCGGACTGATGGAATTGCTGATCGATACCATCCGCAAGGAAGTGCCTACGCTCAACAAGAACAATATCCGGCTGCATGTCATCGGAGACACGGGCATGCTGCCCGAAGGCGCCAACCTCGCCCTGAAAGAAGCATTGGGGGAGACGGCGGGAAATACCGGGTTGAATCTTGTCATGGCCCTTAGCTACAGCAGCAGGTGGGAACTGGCCAATGCGGTGCGTGAAATTGCCAAAGAAGTCCAATCCGGAACACTGCTGCCTGAAGAAATCAGCCAGGATACCCTGCCCCGGTACCTCAGCACCCGCGATTTTCCCGATCCGGAACTGATGATCAGAACCAGCGGAGAATACCGGATCAGCAACTTTCTGCTCTACCAGCTGGCTTATGCCGAGCTTTATTTCACCGAAACCCTTTGGCCCGATTTCCGAAAAGAAAATCTTTACGAAGCCATCGCCGATTTTCAACGCCGTGAACGGCGGTTTGGAAAAACCGGCGAACAGGTAAGCAATACCCCAGCATGATGTGTGCAAACCCCTGTTTTTCAGCGCGAACCCACCATGCCGAAGCGGGATGTTTAACATATCCTTTTGATACGGCCCGTTATCTTGCTGTTCCAAAAAAAAAGTTAATGCCTTTACGCCTCCGGCACCTGATGCTGCTTGTTCTTTTCGTAGCCATGCGTACAGGTGCTTCGGCACAAAATGACACCCTGCCCCCTGTTTCCATCAATCCGCAACTCCTGGAGATCTTCAATGCCAAGTCGCCCCGCACCTATCAGATTGCCGGCATCACCGTTTCCGGAAACCAGGCTTTCGATCCCAACCTGATCATTTCCATTTCGGGACTTGCCGTGGGCGACAAGGTGAATATTCCCGGCACCGATGTGTTTTCCAAAGCCATCTCCAAGCTATGGAAACAAAACCTGATTGCCGATGTGCAGGTGAATTTCACCGACCTCCGGGGCGATGAGCTGTTTGTTGAGCTGGCCATCGTAGAACGCCCCCGCCTGGCCGACTTCAAATTCACCGGAATCAAAAAGGCGGAAAAAGACGACCTGGAACCCAAGATGGGCCTGTCGCGCGACAAAGTGGTCACCGACAACATGAAGCAGACCGCGGCAGAAGCCATCCGGAAATTTTATGCGGACAAAGCCTACCGGAATGTTCAGGTATCGGTAACCGAAGCACCGGTAAGCGGCCTTGCCAACGCGGTAATGCTCACCTTCCACATCAACAAGGGAAGCAAGGTGAAAATCAACTCGGTGAACTTCGCCACCAACGACAATCTGGGCGATGATGTGCTCAAAAAGCAACTGAAAGGCACCAAAGAGATGATGCGCGTGAGCCTGTACCCGCAGGAAGTGGCAAACCCCTTCGGCGATACGGCTGCAGGCCGGTCGCTGGACGATTATTTCGACGAGTTCGGCTACCTCTCCCCCACCGGAACAAAAGAGATGCTGGACTCCTACCTGCGCATCAAACTGTTCAGCTCCGCGAAGTTCAATCCGAAGAAATATGAGGAAGACAAGGAAAAGCTGCTCGACTACTACAACTCTCAGGGGTACCGCGATGCAGAAATCGTGAAAGACACGATCATCACCAACGATAAGGGAAATGTGGACATCTTCATCAAGATGAACGAAGGGCACAAGTATTATTTCGGCGATATCGACTGGAGGGGCAATACCAAGTACGGCGACTCCATTTTGAACGTGCTGCTCGGTATCAAGAGGGGCGATGTGTACAACCTTGAAGTGCTCAACAAAAGGCTGGGCAAGCAAATGAGCGCCGAGGGCGGCGATATCCAGAGCCTGTATATGGACGACGGCTACCTCTTTTTCCGCATCGATGCCGTGGAAACCGCCGTGTACAACGACACCATCGACTTCGAGATCCGGATGCAGGAGGGCCCGCAGGCCACCATCGGCAAAATTGAAATCACCGGCAACGACAAGACGAAAGATTATGTGGTGCGCCGCGAACTGCGTACCATACCCGGCGAGAAGTTCAGCCGCTCCGACATCATCCGTACACAGCGCGAACTGGGTCAACTCGGGTTTTTCAATCCCGAGAAGATTGCCCCCAATGTGGTGCCCAACGCCGAAAACGGAACGGTGGACATCACCTGGGGGGTGGAAGAAAAATCAAACGACCAGCTCGAGCTCTCGGCAGGTTTCGGCGGAGGCATCGGCCTCACCGGTACCCTGGGCATCACCTTCAACAACTTTTCCATCAACAATATCTTCGACAAGAAAACCTGGGATCCGCTTCCCTCGGGCAGCGGACAACGCCTCAGCGCAAGGATCCAATCGAACGGCAGGGCCTTCCGCACCTACAACCTCTCGTTCACCGAACCCTGGCTGGGCGGAAAAAAAAGAAACGCGTTCACCGTCAGTTTTTACAATACCCGACAGTCCAACTCCTTCAACCGCTTTGGTCAGTTCTGCCGCGACTGCGGCGACACGTCCTATGTGCGCACCCTGGGGGTAAGCCTCTCTCTGGGCCGGCAGCTCAAATGGCCGGATGACTATTTCTCGCTGGTCACCTCACTGAATTTCCAGCAGTACAAGCTGGTGAATTATCCCAATATTTTTCCGGGTTTACGTAACGGTATCTCCTCCAACATCAGCCTCCGGCTCGCACTGGCCCGAAACTCCACGCAGGGCAGTCCGATTTTTCCAACCGGCGGCTCCAACTTCCTGCTGAGCGGACAGTTCACACCGCCTTATTCGCTGCTGGGCATCACGCGTAACAGCGATAACCCTTACCGGTTGCCCGAATTCCACAAATGGCTGTTTACCGGCGAGTACTATGTGCCGATCGGCGTGGCCCGCGGCGCGGAAAAAAACCGGCAGTTCATCATCAAGGCAGCAGCCAAGTTCGGATTCATCGGCCGGTACAACAAAGAGCTCGAAATATCGCCCTTCGAAAGGTTCCAGGTGGGCGATGCCGGACTGAACAACCAGTTCGCCCTATTGGGATACGACATCATCGCCCACAGGGGCTACCCGATTTACTCAAGCTCCGACCCCAGGATCAACCCGGAGAATGTGAGTCCCAGTCAGTTTTTCACTATCTACAACAAATACACGGTCGAACTGCGGTATCCGTTCAGCACCAACCCCAGCAGCACCATTTTCGGACTGGCCTTCTTCGAAGCAGCCAACGGATGGTTCGATTTCAAAGACTACAACCCCTTCCGGTTGCGGCGTTCGGCCGGCCTGGGCATGCGCTTCTTCCTGCCCATGTTCGGACTGCTGGGATTTGACTATGGCATAGGTTTTGACCGTATCAAGGCCAATGAGCCCATCAAGAATGCCTTCAAATTCACCTTCATGCTGGGCCAGGAACCCCAGTAACCTCAATAATTCTTCAACATCAACAAACCAATACCAAGTCATGAAAAAGAATCTTTTTTTCCTGGGGCTGCTGCTTATGGGCTGCCTGTTCAGTTTTGCACAGCGCTACGCGGTGATCGACTCCAAATATATTCTGGAGAAAGTGCCCGAATACAAGGAGTCGCAGGAACAACTGAACCAGTACAGCGCGCAATGGCAGCAGGAAATCGAACGCAAACAGGCCGAACTCGACCGTATGTACAAGACCTACGACGCCGAACAGGTGATGCTGAGCGACGAATTGAAGAAGAAACGTGAGGATGAACTGTTCAACAAGGAGAAGGAAGTGCGCGACATGCAAAAAAAGCGTTTCGGCTTCGAGGGCGACCTCTACAAGAAAAGGCAAGAGCTCGTCAAACCCATACAGGACCGCGTTTATACCGCCATCCAGAAACTGGCTATGGAAAAATCCTACGACTTCATTTTGGACAAAAGTGAGGGAATTACCGTTATCTTTGCCGATCCCAAACTCGACCGCAGCGACGATGTGCTCAAGTACCTGGGTGTTAAATAAATCACAATAGGCGCTGCGGCAAGCAGCGATTCAAGGCACAAACCAAACTATAAAAGAAAAAGAAAAATGAAAAAAGGATTACTCGTCATGTGCATCGCACTTTTCGGGGCGGCTGCCTCCTTCGCACAAGGCAAAACCGGTTATATCAGCACCGAAGAACTGATCAGCGTGATGCCCGAGGCGGAAAAGGCCAATACGGTATTGCAGGATTACCAGACCTCCCTGCAGCAACAAGGCCAGGACTATTACCGCGAACTCAGCGAAAAAGACAGCATCTTCCAGGCCGACTCCGCCAAACTCTCCCCGGCCGCCAAAGACCTGAGAAGGAACGACCTGATCGCCCTCTACCAGAAAGTGCAGGGCTGGAACCAGACCATGCAGCAGATGATCCAGGAGAAATCACAGTCGCTCATCGCACCCATCCGCACCAAGGCCTTCGAAGCCATCAAGGCGGTGGCCAAGGAAAATAACTATGCTTATGTGCTCGATGCACAGGCTGTACTGGTGGGCCCTCCCGGCGAAGACATCCTGCCGCTTGTAAAGAAGAAACTGGGCATTGTTGACAAACCCGCCGGTCCCGGTGGTGTCAAGCCCAAACAATAACCATACGACATTCATAAATGCTGCGACAGCCATCCTCACCTCGGGATGGCTGTCGTATTTTTGGGCCATGACAACCGGACCTATCGGCATCTTCGACAGCGGCTACGGCGGACTCACCATACTGAAGGAAATCAGAAAAGTTCTTCCGGAGTACGACTACATCTATCTGGGCGACAACGCACGGTCGCCTTACGGCACCCGCAGCTTTGCAACGGTTTACCAGTACACAAGGCAATGTGTGCAGTGGTTTTTCGAACAGGGATGCCCGCTGGTCATACTCGCCTGCAATACGGCATCGGCCAAGGCCCTGCGCACCATACAGCAAACGGACCTTCTGCGATATCCGGAAAAAAGGGTGCTGGGCGTCATCCGTCCTACTTCGGAAATCATCGGCAGTTTTTCAAAAACCGCCAATGTCGGCATCCTAGCCACTCCCGGCACCGTCAGTTCCGATTCGTATGTGCTGGAAATAAATAAATTCTTCCCGCAGATACGCGTCCTACAACAGGCCTGCCCCATGTGGGTACCCCTGATTGAAAACGGAGAAACCGATAATCCCGGCGCAGACTTTTTTTTCCGGAAGGGAGTGGAAGAACTTTTTGCGCAGTGTCCCGACATTGATACGATACTGCTGGGCTGCACCCACTATCCGCTGATTGAAGCACGCATAAGATCCCTGCTGCCCCAAAAAGTCACCCTCATTGCGCAGGGGAACATTGTGGCGAAAAGCCTTGAAGATTATCTGCAGCGGCACGGGGAAATCGCACGCAATTGTGCACGTGAAGGCAAAACACGTTTCGTCACTACCGACGACCCGCATACATTCGATATACAGGCTGCCAAATTTTATGGTGAGCCGATCCGGTCTGAACACCTGGACCTATAACCCCGTTTGAATCAATAATTGTAAAAGCCGCGGCCCGTCTTGCGGCCCAGGTCACCGGCCTGAACCTTTTCCTTTTGTATGTCGGAAGGCCGGAAACGCTCCGGCTTGCCGAATGCTTCGTAGATGCTTTCCGAAACGGCGTAATTGATGTCCATGCCAATTAGGTCCATCAGGCGGAAAGGACCCATCCGGAAACCGGCCGCTTCCATCAGGCTGTCGATTTCCTCCACACCTGCAACACCCTCTTCAAGCAGCTTCATGGCCTCAAGGTAATAGTGACGGGCCACCCGGTTCACAATGAATCCCGGAGCATCCTTGCACACCACAGCAATTTTTCCGGAGCTGCGGCAAAGTTCCGTCAGCGTATCAATGGTTGTGGCTGCGGTTTGTTCTCCGCGTACCACTTCCACCAGTTTCATCAACGGGGCAGGATTGAAAAAATGCAGTCCGGCCACCCGCGCGGGATGGGGGATTTTTTTCTGCAAAGCCGTTATAGACAAGGAGGAAGTGTTGGACGCGAGCAGGGTTTCCGGAGGGTTGTACGCTGCAAGTTGACGGAACAGGCTTGTCTTTGCGTCGAGGTCCTCCACAATGGCTTCCACCACCAGGTCGCCGGTACATGCAGCGATATCCGACACCGGAGCGATGCGGCCAAAAACGGTATCGGCCTTGGTAGCCGTCATCTTCTCTTTCCCCACAAGAAAATCGAGATTTTTCCGGATGGTGGCCATCCCTTTTTCGAGCGCAGCCTCCCTTGTATCGAAGAGGCATGCGGAGTAACCGGATGAAGCGAACACCTGCGCTATCCCGTTGCCCATGGTGCCGGCACCTACTACTGCAATCTTTTTTATCATACCAGTTTGTTCAATAGGCGATAAAGTTATCTAAAAACAAAACCTTCCGCGGAGGAAGGTTTTGCAATTGTTTATTTATTCTCGAGCTCGTCAACGCGCCGCGACAACTTTTCAATGAGTTGTTGCTGCTGCTCAATCAACCGCTGCTGTTCCTGAACGGCCTTTACCAGCGGCACCACAAATTCGGCATAGCGCAGTCCGTAATTGTCTTTTTCGTTTTTGGGACCATCAACACCGCTGAAGGAGTAGCCTGCTTTTTGCGCGGCGGCCTCCACTTCCTGGGCAATGAACCCGCTGTAGCGGATCTGGTCGTTCCTTCTTACCTCTGCCTCGTATGCTGCGCTGACCGGGGTGCCGTCTTTAGAAACAGCCGGGGTGCGGGCGGACCCGCTGCCGGGTATGGTTTGCATACCGGCACGGGTGTATTTGACCCTTGAGGGGAAGTTCATTTCTTCTTCGCCGGTTGAAGCGGCCTTGCCTGCGTAGCGCTCGCCACGAATCTTATCGAAATCGAACTGATAGGTCACCGGGCGCAGCTTCATGATGAAATCGAGGCCTTTCACATCCTCAGCCACCGATTTCTTGTAACGCCCATCGCTCACGGTCGTCCAGCCCACAATGCCGCCGATGCGCGTTATCGAAGCATTTCCGAGTACGATGTTGTTGTTGGCATTCACCAGCGCCTGATAGCCGATGGCAGTGGAATTAGTGGCTGTCGTAACGCCGAATACATCGGCCGAGTCGCCGATAGCGGTATTGAAGTTGCCGGAAACCAAGGTAGCAAGCGCCCTGTTGCCAATAGCCGTGTTGCCGTTGCCGGTGGTGTTTGCGGACATGGATGTTCTACCAATGGAAACGTTGTAGGATCCCTCGGTATTGTTAAGAAGCGAATTGATACCCAGAGCGGTATTTCTGGTACCCAGTGAATTGTTGAACATCGACTGCCAGCCCATGGACACATTGTAGATACCGGAAGTATTGTTTATCATCGACCGATGACCTAGGGCAGAATTCCCGAATCCGTTGACATTCGATGCCAGCGCAAGATATCCTACAGCCGTATTGGCATCGCCGGTAAAGTTATCCGTCAGCGCGCTGTATCCGACAGCCGTGTTCTGGGCACCGGTACTGTCGGAACTCATGGCGAAAGAACCGATGGCGGTGTTGAAACTCCTCAAGCCGTTGGCAAGGGCCGCATGGCCCACAGCCACATTGAGGTAACCGGTATCGTTCAAAAACAGGGAAAAGTTTCCGAAAGCGTTGTTGTTGAACCCGGTCTTGTTGGAAAGCATGCTCAGGTGACCCACCGCCACATTGTCGCCGGACCTGGTATTGTTGTACAGCGCTCCGTTGCCGATGGCCAGTTCGCTGGAATCGGCATTGTTGAAGAGGGCGCTGTCGCCGATGGCGATGATGCCCGCATCGGTAAACTTGTTCTTGCCGTTGGCACCGCGGCCCAGCGAAATGCCCCCGTTGCTGCCGACCTGTCCGGCAAATCCGTTGTTCACCCGGAACACCAGCGGCTTCACATCGGTGGTGCCCACAAAGTTGAGAGTACTGTCGGTTCCCGCATTTCCGGTAAGCGCCCAGCCGCTGCCTCCACCACTTCCGGTTTGCAGCCGTACCCATTGGGCGGCGGTGGATGTACCGTTGTTGTAATAGAAGCCTGTGCCTCCGCTAAGCGCGGTATTCGTATTGAATACCAGCAGCCCGTTTGCCGGGGTGGGCACGGTATTCGCATCGTTGAGCGCGGTGAGGTTCACCCGGGGTATCAGCAATCCGCGATTGGTGGCGGTGATATCGAGCCGTGCGCTGGCATTGGGTGTGTTGGTACCGATACCCACATTTTGCTGTGCATGCGCGGCTGTAAAGAAAACAGTCAGCATTGCCAGGGCTGCCCATCGGGAAAGAAATGCTTTCATTGTTGTTTTTTTATGATTGGTTTGAAATCAGTGTTGCGTGGTTGACCCCGAAAAGTGTTTTCGGTGGAATAGGGAACAGACAATCAGTGATGTAAGGGTCGGGAATCGCGGGGGAGGATATCGATGGAAATCCAAAACGGAAGTTAGGAAAATTAACGGAACGGATTTCTAAACAACAGCCTAGCAGGCCGAAACAAACTGCCGCAGGAACCGGATGTCGTTTTCGCTGAAAAGGCGCAGGTCCTTTATCTCGTATTTCAGCATGGTCATGCGCTCCACGCCCATGCCGAATGCGAAGCCGGTATATTTTCCGGAGTCGATGCCGCAGTTATCCAGCACCTGCGGATGCACCATGCCGCAACCCAGGATTTCAACCCATCCGGTATGCTTGCACACATTGCAGCCCTTGCCCTTGCAGATGAGACAGCTGATGTCCATCTCCGCGCTGGGTTCGGTGAAGGGAAAATAGCTGGGACGGAAACGAATTTCGATTTCGCTGCCGAACATCTCCTGTACAAAAAAGTAGAGCGTCTGTTTCAGATCGGCGAACGACACGTTTTCCGCGATATACAACCCCTCGATCTGATGGAAGAAGCAATGCGCACGCGCGCTGATGGTTTCGTTGCGGTACACCCGGCCCGGACAAATGATGCGGATAGGCGGTTGCTGCTGCTGCATGGCCCTTACCTGCACGCTGGATGTGTGGGTGCGCAACAACCAGTCGGGGTTCTGCGAAATGTAAAAAGTATCCTGCATGTCGCGCGCAGGATGGTCGGGGGGCAGGTTGAGTGCTGAGAAATTGTGCCAGTCGTCCTCTATTTCCGGACCTTCGGCTACACCGAAACCCAGGCGTTGAAAAATACGGACCGCCTGTTCCTGCACCAGACTGATGGGGTGTCGTCCGCCGAGTGGCAGCGGATCGCCGGGCAGTGTAAGATCGACCCATTTTCCGGAACCGGATTCCTGATCCGCAGTCTGCACTTTCAGCGCTTCATACTTTTCTTCGGCCAGCTGCTTGAGGGCATTCACCATAAGCCCGAAAGCTTTCCGTTCATCAGGGGCTACCTCTTTCATGCCGGCCATCACCGATTTCAAAATGCCCTTGCTGCCCAGAAACCGGATGCGGAACTGTTCTGCATCGGCGGCATTTTTGGCTTCGAATGCCGCAATCTCGGCCTTATATTCATCAATCTGCCGGGTCCATTCGTTCATGCGGTAAAGGTAATGAAATGTGCGGAGGCTGTCACTCATCCTACCACTTCAAAGGCCGTGAACAGGTAGTTGTTCGAGGCGGCCAGTGGTTTCAAGTTGATATAATACGATTCGGTGAAATTTTTGAATGCGAGGAATTCATGCGTGGGCACACAGAATTCATCGAAGAAGATGATATCGCCCTTCTTGAGAAAAGGCGCAAGGCTGGTAAGGGTATAGAGCGTGGAGGAATATAGGTCGGCATCCAGATGGATGACCAGCATACGGTTATTACCGAAGCCGCGGAGAAAGCCGGGAAGCGTCTGCTGGAAAAGACCCTGGTAAAAACGGGCGCGCTTGTCCTCCGTCTTCAATACTTCGTTGCCATTGTTCATTTCCCCTTTTTTGAAATGCCCCCAGTCTTCAGGCAGCCCGCTGAAAGTATCGAACCCATGGAACAACGAATCGGGATGCCTGTGGTTTTCGAGCCACCAGTAAAATGAACTTCCGTTGGCTACGCCGAATTCAAGATAGTCCACCGGTTTTTCGCCTATCACCTTGCTGTTGAGAAAGGCATAGAGCCCCAGCCTTTTTTCGCGGCGACGGTCCCAGGTGAAAAAATCATTATAAGCAAGGCGGCGGTTTTGGCTGATCCACCTGGACTGCATGCTGAGGTAAGCTAGGTTGCGCAGGATTCCGGTCAACGGGCCAAAAACCAGGTGCAGGCGGAAAAACGCGAAGAGGGCTTTGGACTGCTGGATAAAAAAGTATTTCCAATACATGTTTCCGCTTGAGATTGAAATAGAAAGAATCAGCGCTGCGCCTTACCGGTCAATCGGTGGAAGTTTCAGACAGCATGCCCCGGCGTGACTTTTGACCGGTCCCGGAATCACGGGTTGTTCACACTTGTCTTCCCCGCAATCCGCCCCCGTTCATCCCGCAGCACCACATGATAAATACCTCCCGACAGCAGATGGGTCATGGGCAATGAAAGCCGCAGGGTTCCGCGGGCGCTGACCGATGTTTGAGTTTGCGCCACCAGGCTGCCGGCCATATCGTATGCAGACAAATGATAGGTCCCGTTGCTGAAATTTTCCAACTGTACCTGCAGTGTTCCGTTCATGATGCCGGCAGTCATACGTGGATTGCCGGAGCGCGCCTGCACCCGCACAATGGAAGAATAGTAACTGTGGCCGCTTCGCTCACGCACCACAATGCGGTAATAAACCGTACGGCCTCCGTGCGTGGCATCGTTGTACTGGTACGAAGCCCTGCCTCGCTCCAGCGCCCTAGTGGCCAGCGTGGTGAACTGATAGCCGTCGAAGGACTGTTGTATTTCAAAAATGCTGTTGGGTTCGGGCTGTTCCACCTGCCAGTTGAGCAGATTGATGCCGTTGGCCGGCGTGGCCGAAAGCCTTGTGATCACAACAGGCAAAAAAGCATAGCAGGGCGACGTAATCACCTCTGCGTTGTTCACCAGGAATGAAGTGGAATCCGTTTCACCCCTGAACGTGATGCTGTTACCGGCACAATCCTTCTGATAGGTTTCTGTGTAGAACTGTATTTTCCACAAGCCTGAATCGGCAAGCGCAAAAGAGGCCGGAAGAATATTGGCAACCCCGGTGGTGGTTTGCCAGCGCTGGTCGAGAATGCCGTTCGCATTCTGGCAATTGCCGCCGAAGGAGAAATTATTATTTTCCGGTCCGAAAGAACTGGAGGGGCAATCGTCCCTGAAATTCAGGGAGAATGAACTATAGGCAGGCGGCGTGGTTCCGGCCTTGAATACCCGGTAAAACATGGCGCCTCCGGTTACATCGGCATTACCGCAATCGGTACGCTTGCTGATATTGATTTCACCGCCCAGGCTCAGGGCCGGCGCACCAATCACAGGGCAAACGCCGTAAGAAGGTATGCCGTCCAGCCCGTTCATGCTCGCCGGTACACGCGGATTGCCGGGCAAAAATTTTCCCTCGCCTATATCATAGAACTGGGAGCCGAGCACCACCATCTGCCGGTAGGTGGACACTTCACCCACGGTAAAATACCGGAGTATGGGCGGTGTGAGTTGCGTAAGTTGGTCTACGGCAACATTGCCCACAGGATCGCTCAGTCCCGATGCACCTGCACAGGCACCCGAGGGCGCATAATAATTTCCGGTAGGACCGCCGGTTCCGGTCAGGTAATAAGCTGTGGGGCAAGAAAAATTGTAGGTAGTACGCGTAGTCGGACCGTTAAACGGATTGGGCTGTCCGGAAAGATCGGCCTGGATCTCCACGCTGTAACGTCCGGGCTTGTTGATAAAGGCCGAAAGGTTCACATAATACTTGTCGTTGTTGCCGTTTTTGCCGCCACAGATGCCGGGCACATAAATCGGGACCGAAGCAATCACAGAAGTGGGGTCGTTTTCGCCCATACGCCGCAACACCAGGCGCGACACACTTTTGTCGCCGCAGTTGTCGGAACTCACCATGCCATCGGCATACACTTCCCAGTCGATATAACAGTTTTGATTGACCGATACATAGCTGTTGAACAGGTTGTCGTTGCCGTTCCCGTTGTTGTGGTTGAGAATGGCGATGTAGGTGATCTGCGCAGTCAATGACTGGTGCAGAACAACCAGCAGAAAAAAAAGGATAAAGTTTTTATACATGGACTTTGGGATTGACCGGGTTGAAATGAGTTTCAAAATTGCTGCTTTGCAATTTACTTCAAACCGCCTTTTTCGGCACAAGAAAAAATTACAGAACCTTCTGCTCCAAGACAAAGAACATCAGAAATTGCCGAAACGCTCAAAGCAGGCTTTCTCCAGCCCTTCCCGGTCGTCGGGGTGGGCGATTTGAATCAAGGCCTTCGCCCGCTGCCGCAGGTTTTTACCAAAGAGGTCGGCGATGCCATATTCGGTGACTACCCGATGCACATGCGCACGGGTGGTGACAACGCCGGCACCTTGCCGCAGAAATGCATTGATCCGGGGCACACCCTTTCCGGTTCGGGAGGTAAGCGCAATGATGGGCATGCCTCCTTCGCTCAGCGATGCGCCGCGCATGAAATCCATCTGCCCGCCCACACCGGAATACTGATAGGTTCCGATGGAATCGGCACAAACCTGGCCGGTAAGGTCGATTTCGATGGCACTGTTGATGGCCACCATACGGGGGTTGCGGCCAATCACATGCGGATCGTTCACATAATCGATATCGAGAAAGGCGAAAGCCGGATTGTCGTCAACATAATCATACAAACTCCGGCTGCCGAGCGCAAAACCTACAACCGACTTGTCGGGATGGATTTTTTTATAACGGTTGGTGACAACGCCTTTCTCAATCAGCGGAATAAGGCCGTCGCTGCACATTTCGGTGTGGATGCCAAGGTCCTTGTGGTGATGCAGGTTGCCGAGGACCGCGTCCGGAATCGACCCGATGCCCATCTGCAGCGTGCTTCTGTCTTCAATGATGGTGGCGATGTATTCGCCGATTTTTTTTTCCGCCGCTCCAGCCTGTACCCCAAAACTTGCTTCCTGCAGCGGCTCGTCGCAGGCCACCAGCGCGTGGATGCGGCTGATGTGGATCAATCCGTCGCCATGCGTCCGCGGTACCCGGGGGTTCACCTGCGCAATCACATGGCGGGCATGGTGGATGGCCGAACGCGACACATCCACCGAAACGCCCAGCGAGCAATAACCATGGCGGTCGGGGGGCGACACCTGCACCAGGGCCGCATCCAGGGGAAGCACATTCCGGCTGAAGAGTTCGGGAATCTCACTCAGGAAAACAGGCACATAATCGGCATGCCCGGTTTTCACCGCCTCGCGTACCGATTCGGAAACAAAGAGGCTGTTCAGTCTGAAACTGGAGGCCAGTTCCGGACGATTCACATGAATATCGCCATAAAGACTGATGAACACCAGTTCCACATCGGTGAGGCGATGCGCTTCAGCGGCAAGTCTGCCCAGCAAAAAACCGGGAGTTTGGGCACTGCCCTGTACAAAAACGCGGTTGCCGGATCGGATGAGCGCCAGGGCTTCGCGCGGGTCGCAGTACTTGGCAGTATTTTCCATTTTGGGAAAGGGCATAAGAGACCCTGAGGCGAATTTACACCGAATGCGGCAGCAGGCGTCAGGTTCAGCCGCCAAAACCATTCTGTTGATGGTCCTTCGTTTGCTTCGAATCCTCAGTCGGCGAAAAGGGTTAGTTTTGCCGCAAACACCCCGCCTCATGAAGCGCTTTTGCCTTTTGCTGCCTGTAATCTGCCTTTCTTTGACGCTGCATGCGCAGGTAAAATTCTTTCCGGTCGATAAGTCGCCACTGGATATGATTTACTATCCCTCCGGCTATCCGGTTCTGAAAATACAGGATAAGGCCTCCGAGCCGCTGATGGCCCGCGCCCTATTCAGCCGCCCCCAGAAAAACGGGCGTCCCATTTTCGGCGAGCTGGTGGAATACGGAAAACTCTGGCGTACCGGTGCCAACGAAGCCACGGAACTGGAATTTTTCCAGAACGTGAAGCTGGGCAAAACGAAAATCAAAAAGGGCCGGTACACGCTTTTCTGCATCCCCTATGAAAAAAAATGGACCATCATCATCAATCAGGATACCGATACCTGGGGCGCATTCAAATACGACGAGAAAAAAGATGTGGCGCGGCTCGATGTGCCGGTGACGGAGGCGCAGGAGCCCATCGAATCTTTTTCCATGGCTTTCGAAAAATCAACCGTCGGCTTCAACCTGTGGATCGGCTGGGACAATGCCAAAGTATCGGTGCCCTTTTCACTCTGATCCGCTAAGGGGCGGTGCTGAATTGACCCCTGCGCAACTCGTTACAACATTATGTGTGGAATCGCTGGCATACTTGTTCCCTACCCCCTGCAGCACAGGGAGTTCCGGGAATCGCTCACCGTCAACATCGAAACGATGGTGGACCGGCTGCGCCACCGCGGACCCGAAGGAAAAGGCATCTGGCTCAACGAGGATCTGTCGGTGGCGCTGGGCCATTCCCGGCTTTCGGTAATCGACCTTTCCGGCCTGGCCGCACAACCCATGCATTACAGCGCCATATCGGCAACTGATGCCACTTCAGAAAACTACACCATCACCTACAACGGCGAAATCTACAACTATATCGAATTGCGGGAAGAGCTCAAAAGCCTTGGCTATGCCTTCCGCACGCGGTCCGACACCGAAGTCATTCTGGCGGCATACGATTGCTGGAAAGAAGAATGCCTGCAGCACTTCGACGGCATGTTCGCCT
>JBIIDU010000094.1:0-8658 GCA_044238165.1 Ferruginibacter sp.
GCTTCCGTATCATCCTCAAGATCTTCTGACGGGTCATGCCGCTGGCACTTACGGCCTGTTGCATCGGCAACCGCAAGTGCAGGCAGGATAACTTCTCTGTTCGGTTCCACATCTTCAGCAGGAACGAGCGCCGGGACCTTGTATTTGGTCCGCAAGAGCCTTTTACCCAAAAGATTCCATCCTGGTTTATTCGCTGCAAGGCTCCGACACAATTGTTCATCGTTACTTTACCGGTTGCCCGATAGTGGAAGCTCTGTAAAAGAGAAAAGGAACCCATCGGTTCCTTTTCCAAAAGATTTTTACAGTTTGAAAATCAATTCTTTTTGGCCGGCTGCTTCTTGGATTTTGCCGGAGTGGCCGGGGTTGCTGCGGGCTTTACCTTCGGAGCCTCTTCTGCGGCTGCGGGTTTCGGCGTCTCTTTTGCGGCCTTGTCGCTTTCTTCCGGAGCGATTACTTCACCGGTGAAGGTGATTTGTTTGATTTCATCGACACCTGCAAATTTTACGGTGAGGTGTTTGTCGAAACGACCCATGGCAGCGGCATTATAGGTGGCGTTGATCACGCCGGTCTGACCGGGGGCGATGGGGGTTTTGGTGTAGTCGGAAATGGTGCAGCCGCAGGTGGGGTTGGCCTGTTCGATCAGCAGAGGTTCGTTGCCGATGTTTTTGACCGTAAACGTGCCTTTTTGCGGATTGCCCTGTTTGATTTTTCCAAAATCGATTGTTTCAGAAACAAACTGGGCCACATCGGCGATTTTCTTCTGTGCCATGGCTCCGGTGCTGAGTGCGATGATCGCCAGCGAGCATAAAAACTTTTTCATTTTTTGAATTTTAAATTTGTGATGGTTGTTAAAAGATTGATTCCGTTATTCCTTGAGCTCCGCAGCCGCCTTGTTTTCGGGGGCCGAGTTGACCGGTGTTTTCCATACCTCTCCCTTGATGGTGATCTGTTTGCTTTGGGTTCCGTTGTAGGTGATGGTGATGAATTTTGTGAAAGGGCCCTCACTTGCCGCGTTATAGCCTACGGTAATATTTGTTTTTTCGCCGGGCGCCTGTGTCTTGTTCCGTTCCCATTCGGGAGTGGTACAACCGCAACTGGCCTGCACATTTTCAATTTTCAGGGAATCCTTTCCGTTGTTGACCACATCAAAAATATGTGTTACGGGTTTGCCCTGGGGAATTTTTCCGAAATCGAATATTGTTTCCTTCATTCCCAACGTCTCATCAACTGGGGCGGAAGCTGTTTGCTGCTGTTTTGAAGGCGGTACAGGGGTGGTGCTCAGAAGCTGGGCCTGAGAAGGAGCGGCACAGCAAAAAACAAGGCCTGCGAGCAGGAAACGTGAAAATGTCTTTCTTTTCATGGGTTGATAGTTATTGCCTTTAATTGTTACCAGCCAGGCCCTTTGGATGTCTAAGGCCGGCTTGAGCCGGGTTCTATGTGCTTGGGCCCGGTACTTTTCAAACATCTTTTACAAATATAACGCTACAATTGCTGCATCAGGATAGCCGCCCTGAGGGTTTACATTTTTTTTACAATCTTGGCCGCTAAATTTTTACTTTTGTTCAATGGACGCCATAACCACCCAAAACGCCACTTCGGAAGAGGAGCTGAGCTTCGAACGCTTCCGGAGTGAAGTGCTCAACGATTACCGGATAGCCTGTATCAGCAGGGAAACCAGCCTGCTGGGCCGTAAGGAAGTGCTTACCGGGAAAGCCAAGTTCGGCATCTTCGGCGATGGCAAGGAAGTGGCCCAGGTGGCTCTTGCCAAATTTTTTCGCCCCGGCGATTTCCGATCGGGCTATTACCGCGACCAGACCTTCATGTTCGCTACCGGCATGTGCACGGTGGAGCAGTATTTCTCGCAACTGTTCGCCGACCCCGATATCCAACATGATACCATGAGCGCCGGCCGGCAGATGAACGCCCATTTTTCCACCCCGTTTGTGGATGCGGAAGGCAACTGGCTGCCGCTGGCCAAAAGAAAAAATTCCAGCAGCGATATTTCCCCCACTGCCGGCCAGATGCCCCGTGCCCTTGGCCTGGCCCTGGCCTCGAAACTGTTCAGGAAGTCGCCCTTCTCCGGCGCGCAGGAGCATTTTACCGACAACGGCAATGAGATCTGTTTCTGCACCATCGGCGATGCGTCCACTTCCGAAGGCCATTTTTGGGAAGTGATGAATGCCGCCGGCGTTCACCAGGTTCCTCTGGCCGTATTTGTTTGGGACGACGGCTACGGCATTTCGGTGCCCAAAAAATTCCAGACCACCAAGTCCTCCATATCCACGGCCCTCAGCGGCCTGAAATACGACACTGACAGTAACGGCATCGACATTTACCGGCTTAAGGGCTGGGATTATGCCGGCCTCTGCGAGGTGTTTGAACCCGCACTGCAGAAAATGCGGGAAACCCATATACCGGCACTCTTCCATATCGAGGAAGTGACCCAGCCCCAAGGCCACTCCACTTCGGGTAGCCATGAACGTTATAAGCAGTCCGACCGTCTTGAGTGGGAGAAGGAGTGGGATTGCCTGCGCCAGATGCGCAAATGGCTGCTTACCAACTCCCTTGCCGAGGAGGCCGAACTGGATGCGCTGGAAGCCGATGCCCGCCAATATGTGAAAACCTGCAAGCAGAATGCCTGGGACAAATTCACAGAGCCTATCCGGCAAATGACAGACCGGGCTGCGGCACTTCTTTCCGCGGCGGCTGAAAAGCATACCGACACCGAAACTGCGGCAAAACTGGTTGCCCTGCAACGCGAAACGCTCCAGGCTGTGCAACCACTGCGACGCGATATCCTGCAATGTCTGGCAGCCGCAGTTCCCTTGACGGCAGGCCAAAGCGGGGGAGCGGAAATTGCCGGGTATTACCGTGAACTGCAGGCGCAGCACTACGGACTGTACGGTCGTTACCTCTATAATGAAGGTCCCCGGTCGGCCCTACGCGTGGAAACCGAGCCGGTCTGCTATACCGACGATTCGCCGGTGCTCAACGGCTACGAGGTGCTGAACCGGTATTTTGACGAGCTGTTTGGCAGCAATGACCGTGTTGTGGCGTTCGGGGAGGATGTAGGTCATATCGGCGACGTGAACCAGGGCTTCACCGGGTTGCAAGAGAAATACGGCGTGAACCGCATCTACGATACCGGAATCCGTGAGGCCTCCATCATGGGCCAGGGCATCGGGCTCGCTCTGCGGGGATACCGGCCCATTGCCGAAATACAGTACCTCGACTACCTGCTTTACGGTTTGCAACCCCTCAGCGACGATGTGGCCACCAACCATTACCGCAGTTACGGCAAGCAAAGCTGCCCGATCATTGTGCGTACTCGCGGCCACCGCCTCGAAGGCATCTGGCACAGCGGTTCGCCGATGGGCATGATCATCAACGCCCTGCGCGGTATGTATGTATGCGTGCCACGAAACATGGTGCAGGCCGTGGGCATGTATAATACGCTGCTGGCTTCCAACGACCCCGGCCTCATCATTGAATGCCTGAACGGATACCGGCTCAAAGAGAAACTTCCTGCCAACCTAACTACATTCCGTTTGCCGCTGGGCGTGCCCGAAGTGGTGCGGCAGGGTTCAGACCTCACCGTGGTCACCTACGGATCGACCCTGCGCATCGTGCTGGAAGCGGCTGAAATACTTGAAAAAATTGGCATCAGCTGTGAAGTGGTGGACGTGCAGACCTTATTGCCCTTCGATACGGGTCACCGCATTGTGGAATCGCTGAAAAAGACCAACCGCATCGTTTTTGTGGACGAGGATGTGCCCGGAGGCGCCACTTCTTATATGTTCAACCATGTGATGGAACAGCAGGGCGGTTATCGCTGGCTCGATGTGTCGCCCCGAACCGTGAGCGCACAGCCCCACCGTCCGGCCTATTCGAGCGATGGCGATTATTTCAGCAAGCCCAACCGGGAAGATATCGTGCAGGTAATTTCCGACATGATGGCTGAATGACAAGGCTGCAGCATCAATTAACATTCATTAACAAAATTATCCGGACACCGCACTTAATTTCAGTAGTCGAATTCAGAGTTACGCGGTCATGCCGGTTTGGCCTTCCAGCAACAAAATATTGCATATGGCTAAGATGTTTTTCCTACCTTGTACTAGTGAAAAACAGAACAGAATCAGGTCTTGAGTTTAAAGTCGATAAACTTACAAACTCCATTGAAAATGCCAAGACAGGAGATAGTTTTACTACAGAAATCTCCCTGGTCGTAAAAGAAGATTTAAAGGTATTGACAAAGAAAAATAGATGGCAATTCAATTGGGTAAGTGAAAGCAAAAACCCATCAAGAGAGGTTTACAAACTGACTATTGCAAACAATTTAAGTATCATCCAGGGGGTTATAAGTTTGGAAGTCAAGACCGACCACGTTTATATGCATCTCATTGAAAGCGCACCTTTTAATCTTGGCAGGGAAAAGGTCTATTTAGGAGTTCCAGGCAATCTCGTTGCTTTTGCATGTAGACTATCATTCCAACGAGGCGGAGAAGGGTATGTTTCCTTCCTTTCAAAGACAAAATTGATTGGGCATTATGAAAAAAGTTTAGGTGCGATACATTTCGGAGGACATAAAATGGTAATTACGACTGAAAATGCATTGAAAATGACCAACAAATATTTTAAATGACAAAGTTATGGGACCTATCAAGGAGCCTTTGAATGTTGATTTTACCGTAGACCCGAGACCCTTGACTAAAGAAGAGGAGAAAGCGATTAGTGATTTCATTCGAGCGGACAAGGAGAAAAGGAAATTGAGCGAACTAAGAAAAAAAAGTTCGGCTAAACGCAGCCTAAAACAACTATCCTGACGATTATTGGCATGCTGCGCCAACATCGCCTTTACTCCAGACGGGCGATAACGGTTTGTAATTACAAAAAATAAATACATTTATAAAAGCGGCCCAGCGAAAAGAATCGGATTCTTAATTTCGTAAATATCAATTTTTGCCCATGAAAAAACTCATTCTCTTTTTATTGCTTGTTCCTTTTGTTTCAGCATTGGCCGCCCAGATCAACAATCCCGTGCAGTGGACATTCACTTCGAAGAAGCTTTCCTCAAGGCTCTACGAAATCAGGATGAATGCCCTCATCGGCAGCAAATGGCACCTCTATGCACAGGATGCCGGTGAGGGCCCCGAACCCACCACCATCAGCTTCAGTCCTAATCCGCTAGTTGTACCCGAGGGAAAAGTGGCTGAGGAAGGCAAGCTGGAAAAATCGCTCGATCCCAATTTCAACTCGGTGCTTCGCTATTACAGCAACCAGGTGAGTTTTGTACAGAAAGTACGGCTCAAATCGTCGGCGGCCACTACGGTGAAGGGAACTGTGCGATATATGGTATGCAACGACCGCCAGTGCCTGCCGCCCAGGGATGTGCCTTTCAGCGTGAAAATTGGAGGCAAATAAGTGGTTAGTTTCCGGAGAACCGATTCCGCTGCTGTTTTTCCTTTTATCTTTATCGGAACATACACTTTGTTCATGTTCAGGCATACGTTGCTTCCGTTTCGAATTCTTATTCTTTTGTTTTCCTGTGCGGCCTTGTCGCCCGGTGATGCTTGCGCGCAGCAGGATTCACTGAAAGTGGTCTGGAAAATCACCTTGGAAAAAGATAACGGTAATGAATACCTGCTGAAAATCAGCGGCACCCTTGCGTCGGGCTGGCATCTGTATGCCCGTAGCGACGCTTCGGCGAGTGTGGAGGGCTTGGTACTGCAGCCTCGCGACTCGGGCGTGGTTGCGGCACCCCTGGGCATCACAACGCCCGGCATTGTAATTGCCGATCCTGTTTTTGACGGACAGAAAATGGAGGTGGTGAAAGATTCCTTTGTCGCCACTTCGTTGCTTCGGTTCAACACAACCCTTCCTGCCGTTTTGCGCATCAACCTCAGTTATTTTGTTGCCAGCAAAGACGAATTGATTCCCGAAGAACAGAAACTGACCCTGCCCCTGTCGGGCGGCGTGGCCAAAGAGTCAGCGCGGATGCTGATTGAGCGCATCGATCTCAAAAAACCGGTAAACGACTGCCGTACGGATTCCGCAATGCCTTCTGCTGCGGACAAGAGCCTGCTCTCCCTGTTTCTGCTGGGTTTTGTGGGCGGACTCATCGCGTTGATCACGCCCTGTGTGTTTCCTATGATTCCGCTGACGGTATCCTTCTTCACCCGTAAATCGATCAGCAGGCGCAAAGGTGTTTACAACGCATTCTGGTACGGCTTTTTCATTCTCGCCATTTACGTGCTGCTGAGCATTCCATTCCATTTCCTCGACCGGCTGAATCCGGAAATACTCAACAACATCTCCACCAATGTTTACCTCAATGTCGCCTTCTTTCTGATTTTTATCTTTTTCGCTTTTTCCTTTTTCGGATTTTATGAAATCACCCTGCCGGGCAGCATATCGAGTGCGGCCGACAGCAAGTCGGGCACCGGTAACATCGCGGGTATTTTTTTCATGGCGCTTACCCTCGCACTGGTTTCCTTTTCCTGCACAGGCCCCATTCTGGGCTCTTTGCTCGCCGGTTCGCTGACCACCGACGGAGGCGCCATGCAGCTCACTACGGGCATGGCCGGCTTCGGTCTTGCGCTGGCTTTGCCCTTCGCCCTTTTCGCGCTGTTTCCCAACTTGCTGAAATCACTGCCCAAATCGGGCGGCTGGCTCAATACGGTAAAAGTGGTACTGGGCTTTGCCGAACTGGCCATGGCTTTCAAGTTTCTTTCCAATGCCGACCTGGTCAGGCATTGGGGGTTGCTCAAGCGCGAAATTTTTATCGGTATCTGGGTGGTGTTGGGCGCCCTGACCACCCTGTATCTGCTGGGACTGATTCGTTTCCCGCATGATGACAAGCCTGCTATGAAGCCGGGTTGGCTCCGGCGTTTTTTCGCCATGAGTTTTGCCGCCTTCACGCTTTACCTGATACCGGGACTCACCAATACCCCCTACGCCAACCTCAAACTGATCAGCGGATTCCCACCACCCCTTTATTACAGCATCTATGCCGGGCAGAGCCAGTGCCTGCTTAACCTGAACTGTGCGGGCAGTTATGAGGAGGGGCTTGCCATGGCGCGCGCTTCGGGAAAGCCTATGCTGCTCGATTTCACCGGTTACGCATGCGTCAACTGCCGCCGTATGGAGGAAAATGTTTGGAGCCGGCCTGAAGTGCTTGGGCTGATGAAGGACAAATTCATTGTGGTGTCGCTCTATGTGGACGATAAGAAGGCATTGCCTGCCGCGGAGCAGTTCACATATAAAACCGCTGAAGGCATCGAGAAGGAGATTGTGACCGTGGGCGACAAGTGGGCCACGTTTGAAACGGAGAATTTTGAAAACAACGCCCAGCCACTTTATGCCATCGTAAGTCCCGATGAACGGCTCCTGAACCACCCGGTGGGCTACACTCCCGATGCGGCAGCATACAAGGCCTGGCTACAGTGCGCCCTGGCTGCGATGGGGCGAAGATGACCATGTTGGGTCGTGCCTCTTTCATTCGTAGGTTGCACTTTTGTCTGGATACACGATGGCCTGACCCAATCATACGCAATGCAAATCGGTCAGTTCTGAAATCTGCTCCCGGTTGTTAATATTCGCATAACATTTCCTTCACATCGCCGCAACATTGACGCTTTTCCTTTGCCGAAACAAATTCCTCCATGCGCAAAGTTTCCGGATTGTTTCTGCTTTGTTTTCTAGTCAACGGCCTGATCGCCCAAACGGGAAGAATCACAGGAAAGGTCATCAACTCCGGAACCGGGCAGGTGCTGCCCAATGCCACCCTCACACTGGTTGAAAAATCGCGGAACATAGCCGCCGACCAGAACGGAAGTTTTTCTTTCGGCAAACTGGCCGCAGGCACCTATTCCATCAAGGGGTCCTATGTGGGTTATGAACCCAAGATTGTGGAGGAAATTGTGGTGAGGGAAGGCGACAATACCTCCATCACCCTTTCGCTCAGTGAGAAAAAAGGAAACGCCGGCGAAGTGGTGGTGGTGGCCCGAACCCGCGCACGCGTGGAAACCGTATCGTCGCTGCTGATTGCACAAAAGAACAACGCCTCCGTAAGCGACGGCATCTCCGCAGAATCCATCCGTAAAACCCCCGACCGCAGCACCAGCGATGTGATCAAGCGTGTGAGCGGAGCCAGCATACAGGACGATCGCTTCGCCATCATCCGCGGGCTCAACGACCGCTACAATGCGGCCTTCATCAACGGGGCGCCATTGCCCAGTACCGAAAGCGACCGCAAGGCATTCTCCTTTGACATATTTCCTTCTGCGATTCTCGACAACCTCATCATTTACAAAACCGCCACGCCCGACAAAAGCGGTGAATTCGCCGGCGGCATCATCGACATCACCACCAAATCGATACCTGCAAAAAGTTTCACCTCCGTCGGCTTCGGACTGGGCTTCAACGATCTGACCACAGGGCGGGATTATTACAGCTCCGAAAACCGCGGCAAATATGACTGGCTGGGCATCGACGATGGTACACGGGCCCTTCCGGCCGGCATTCCTTCTTCGGCCGATGTCAAGAATATGGCCTTCGCCCAGCGGGGAGAACTTGCGCAGCAATTCTCCGGTTTCAAATGGGGCATCCGCCAGTCATCGGGGCTGCCCAACATGAATTTCCAGTTCTCGCGCGGTC
>JBIIDU010000095.1:0-8553 GCA_044238165.1 Ferruginibacter sp.
CATCGGCGCCAACCACCTCCTGAAACTGGCTTCCTGCCTTTATGGCGCCATCTTCCTGATGAACGCGCTCTCGTTCAAACTACTGAGGGAGTATGCCGAAGACCACAACCTGATGCAGCATCCCATAGAACCGGAACTGCTCCGGAAATCCCGCGTAAAAAGCAAAATCACCCTGCTCATTTACCTGCTGGCCACCGTTTCGGGATTTGTTTCTCCCTATCTCGCCTATGTCTTTATCCTCGCCGTTCCGGTCATGTACCTTGTTCCCTCCGCTTCTACGGAAGTGAAGGAGTAAAAGAAATACCAGAAGAGAAAGAAAAAGGGGAACTACTCAAAAAACTTCGTTCAGCCCGAAAAAGACCCCTGACGAGCCGTATTGTCCGCGTGCGTAGTCGATGCAAAGTGTGGTACGTGCAGCTTTTTGCATGAGGATGCGTAAACCGGCACCGCCCGCCCGATTGAAGGATTGAAAAAAGTTGCGGCCTGTACCGTCCGATACCGACTGAAGATTGAAGAAGCAGACCCCGTTGATGAGCCGGTTTGCCGAAATGGGAAACCGGTATTCTGTTTCGAAATAGGCGAAGGAAGGACCTTTGAACCGGCCGATGGTATAACCCCTGCCACTGCGCTTGTAGGTATCGGAACCGGTAGAGGGCATCTCCAGATAAGGCAGGGTTCCCCCGAGCAATACCGATGCCCAGTGCCAGACAGCCAGTACCGCCCCGTCGGTTCTTTTACCCAGCTGCCAGTATTTCCGGAAATCGTATTGCAACTGAAACGAGGCTTTGGTGCTGCCCAGCCAGCGGGGATTGTACCGAAGCGCGAAATCGGCATAGATGCCGCCATAGGAACGAACAGGGTGCTCGCGTGTATTGTATTGAAGACAAGCCAGCAGTCCGTTTACTGTATAATGCCGGGGATTGAATCCATTGTTGATGCTGTATGCCTGATGCGGAGTCTGGTACCCCGCCTGCAATTTTTCATCGCTGATGGACGAGTAGAAATTCAGGCTGAGACCGGCACCGGCATACCAGTGCGGACGGAAGTTCTTGTATACTTTCTCATTGAGCCGGATATAGGTGTACTTCATCGGAAAGGCGCTGTCGGCATCCGTAACCGGATATTCGTTGACCACAAAGCCATCGCCTGCCGAACGGCCGGAGCCAGAACCAGGACCATAATCAAGCTGTCCGAAGCGCGACACCTGCCAGTTGCCCTGAAAATTGAGCCGGTTGCCGTCGGTGAACACATTATGGATGGCCTGCAGGGTGATGATTCCTTTCGATGTGTACAGCGCCTCTATTGCAAAGGTGGAAAGATGGGTCGTGGCCGGATTGCCCCGATGCATGCCGCCGGACATTTTAGCACCGATGACAAATCCGAAACTGGGATTATAACCGAACGAAGGCAGAAGGGCATAACGGTGTTTTGCAGGATGCCGGGTAGTATCGGGCTGTTTACGTAAAACCGAACGGATCACATCGCCCAGATCCCGGACAGGCGGAGTTGACTGGCCTATGGTATCGGCAGTCATACCCAGAAAAAATAAAACCGCCAAGATGGTCCGCCCGTTCATGATACGTTGGTTTGTTAGGAACCCTGCTAAAAAAATCCCTATGCGGAATTGGTGATTAAACCACTCAGGTAAAACAAAAATAAAAAACTGCCGCACCCAACCCGGATCAACTCCCTAAGTCAGATGCGGCAGGTCAGGAAAAAATTATTTCCGCCCCTCGTATTTCTTGCGGTTCAGCACATAACGTGCGGTGAAGGCACCATTGATGCCACTGAAATAACTTTCGTTGACAAAATACCAGGTAGGCATCCAGTCGACCTGCAGGGTAACGGGAACCGCCTTCAGCCGCCAGTCGAAACCGATGATGCCGCTCAAGCCGAATTTAACATCATTCTTGAAATTCAAATTGACACCACCACCCCACATGGCACTGAGCTGCCCGTTGCCGTTCATAGGAGATAGTTTCTCATACAGACCGGTTACCGAAAAGCCATCTACTCTTTTATCGAAAGAATTGGCGAAAATGAACTCAAATGCGGATTTATAGTCGCCGTGCTTTTTCAAGCTGACACCGGAAGATCCTCCGAGACGGAGACCTGCGGACCATTCGCCGCCTACTTTTTGCGCCTGCGACTGGGAGAGGATAAAAATCGTGCAAAATGTTGCTAGTGCTTTTCTCATGATTGGAATTGTTTTTGATGAATGATGGTATGCCCGGAACAACCGGAGCGGTGATTATTATTTTTTCAGCGCATCGCGGATTTCGGTGAGCAGTTTGTCGGTGGAAGAGGGTTCCTTGGGTTTGGGCGGCTCCGACTTGCTGAGTTTGTTCACACCCTTCACCAGCAGGAAGAGGGAGAAGGAGATGACTACAAACTTGATAACCGCCGCGAGCACCTTTCCGTATTTGAGTGGCCCCAGTGTCAGCTTGTCGATATCAGCCACGCCGGCGGCATGTGTGGCAGGAGAAAGGATCAGGGGAGTGACCACATCATCTACCAGCGAACTGACGATGCTGCCGAATGCAGCGCCCATGACAACGGCCACCGCCAGATCAATGACGTTGCCTTTTACGGCAAAAGACTTGAATTCTTTTAAAAATCCCATAATTGAAAATTTAAAGTGATTGAAAAATGATTATAGACTTCTTGAGTTGCCTCATAATAATCATCCGCATTCTGTGAAACACCAATAGGGTGTTGCATCGAAAACTGATCAATTTCCCGCCTGCAACCGATAAACCAGACCGCCACCCAGACTGAATTGATAGATGGAAGAATAGGAGGATGTGCCCACGCCTATTCCTCCGGTACCGATGTAAACGCCGCCGCCAAAACCCTGTACTGCAGAAAGCAGTTGCGCCTGGAGCTTGATCCCTAACTGACCGGAAAGCCAGATATTGGCTCCACCTTTCATACCCACGGAAAATTTGGTGATGCTGGACTTTCTATTGCTTGTCGGATCCTCGGCACCGGCAAAGCCCACACCCAGCATGGCGCCTACAAATCCTTCGACACGGCCACCCGGCTTGGAAAAATAGCGGTTGCCGCCCAGCATGATATAATTGATACCGAGCTTGTAATCAATTTGCTTGGAATTGAGTCCGAAACTCCGTGTTTCGGCCGTTGTGCTCTGACGAATGTAGAACAACTCGACCGACTGGTTGGTACGTACCATATATTCTGCCCCCAGACCCCACTGATAGCCGCCCTTCACAATTCCGTAAAAATTATTTTCAGGCATGTCGACTCGGTCATCGAAAACATATCCGCTATAAGCATTGAGCCGGATCTGCCCGGCGGGTGCAAGGCTCAGCATGGTGGTGGGGGACAATTGTGCCAAAACAGGGACTGATAAAACGGCGATGCAGCATGTAAAAAAGAATTTCATGTTGTTTTATTAAGGTTGAAAAATCCGGATGCCAAGCAGAATCAGCCTTCATTCCGGAAATGGTTTAAATCCGTTGTTGCGGGCAAATATAGAGAATAAAAGGAAAATTGAAGGTCGTACAGCTTGCAGGGGAAACAGGCAAGCGTTACCGCAACAATCAATAATGCAGCCAGTTGGTGACCAGTGTGGGCCATATGCCCAGCAAAAGAATCAGTGCGGCAACAACAAGCAGCATCGTCTTGAAGTTCCGGGAAACCGGAGCTGCCAGCAAGCCCGAAGCGGAGGCATCAGGGGATGCATCCCGGAAGTACATGGCTTGAATGACGCGCAGGTAATAGTAGGCGCTTACCGCGGCCATCAGCAGTGCGAAAAGCACCAGCCACAGATACCTGCCTGTTTTGATGACCGCCATCACCATCATCAGCTTGCTTTGAAATCCGGCGGTCAGCGGAATACCCGTGAGCGAGAAAAGAAAAATAGCCGCACAGGCGGCCAGGGCCGGTTGCTGGGCCGCAAGCCCGTTGAAGCCGTCGATGGTGAAATCCTTCATGCGCAACAGAATGGCGAAGAGGCCGATGGTGGCCAGACTGTAGGCGGCGGCATATAAGACCAGGCCTTCCTTGGCCAGATCGTTGATGGCCAGTACCGCCAGCAACATGAAGCCGGCCTGGGCGATGGAGGAATACGCAAGCATGCGCTTCACGCTCTGCTGGAATACGGCTGTGATGTTTCCGATGAAGAGCGTGGCTGCCGCAAGGAGGGCGATGAACATCTGCCACTGGGGCTGCACCGTTCCGAATGCATTTTCAAACAAACGTACGAAAGCCACAAAGGCGGCTGCCTTCACAATCGTAGCCATGAAGGAGGTGAACACCGTGGGCGCACCGTCGTACACGTCGGGTGTCCAGAAATGGAAGGGGGCGGCCGATACTTTGAAGGCCATGGAGACCATGAGGAACAGCAGGCCCGTAGCCAGCATCACCGAAAGTTTTCCGCTGCCCAGGGCAATGTCGTTGATGAGAAAGGAACCTTCCTTGTTTCCGCCATAGATGAAGGCGATACCCATCAGCATGATGCCGGTGCTGAAGGCGCCCATCAGGAAATACTTCAGCGCAGCCTCGTTGCTTTTCAAATTTCGTTTATCACTACCCGTGAGTATATACAGGGGTATGGACATGATTTCGATACCCAGGAAGAGGGTCAGCAGCGAATTATAAGTGGCCGACAGGCACACACCGCACAACACAAAAAAGATAAGTGCGAAGTATTCGGAAGGATAGGCCCCCACCTGAACGATATCCCGGCCGCTGAGCAGGAAGTATACTAGGGTACACAAGAGCATAAGCGCGATGAACGACAGGTTGAAACTGTTGAATACCAGCAGGCCCCGCAGATTGATATCGAAGAAACCCTGCCCGCTGAACAGTTCAAGCGCATTCACCGCAAACACCAGAAGCAGACCCGCGATGGCCCAGTGGCGGGCGGTGGAAGGTTTCCGGAAAAGCACCCCTCCAAACATCATGATGACTCCCCAAAGCGCCGAAAAAATGATTGCGTTCATGTGTATGTCTTCTAACTGATAATTTATTGATAACGTGTCATGATAAACGAAACCGTGTCGCGGGTCAGCGCAATCATCGGCCCGGGCATTATGCCCACCATCAGGATAGCTGCCACCACTACTGAAAACGACAGTTGTTCCTGAATGGAAATATCGGTTGCCTGCGCGGTCAGATGATTGCTTTCACCCAGAAAAACACCCTTGATCATGTTCAGCGTGTATACGGCTGACAGGATGATGCCTGCTCCGGCCAGCACGGCAAAACCGATATGGAAGCGGAACACACCGGCCAGCATCATGAATTCGCCTACAAAAGCGTTGGTCAGCGGCAGTGCGATGTTGGCAAGGGCAATCACCACCGCAAAAATGGTCAGCACGGGGGCTTTCCGGGCCAACCCGCCCAGCTGTGATATCTTTCTTACACCCAGTTTCCGTTCAATACTATCCACCACCATCCACAGCCCGACAATATTGACACCGTGGCTGAACAATTGCAGCATCGCGCCTTCCAAAGCAAGCTGGCGTGTGGTGAACAAAGACGCAGCCATCAGTCCGATATGGGCGATAGAGGAAAAAGCCAGCAGGCGCTTCAGATCATCCTGCCGGATGGCGATCAGGCTGGCATAGACAACGCCAAAAAGCGAGAGCGCAATGATCAGGTTGTCGAAGCGCAATACGGCAGCCGGAAAAACGGGCAGCACCCAGCGAATCACGCCAAACAAACCCATTTTGACCATGAGCCCGCTCAGCACCATGGTCACCGTGGTGGGCGACTGCTCATACGTATCGGGCTGCCAGGTATGAAAGGGAAAAACGGGCATCTTGATGGCGAATGCCAGAAAAAACAGGGCGAAAAGCACATATTGCTGTCCGGGTTGCAACAGCACCGAATGAAAAGCGGCGATAGAGAAACTGTGCAGCGATTCACTCGTTCCTACAGTTTGAAAATAGGTGTACAAAAGCGCGCCGAGCATCAACAGGGATCCGGCAAACGTGTAGATGAAAAACTTGAAGGTGGCGGCGATCCGCTTTTCGCCTCCCCAGCGGCTGCATAGAAAATATACCGGAATCAGCGCGAGTTCCCAGAAGAAGTAAAAAAGCAGCGCGTCGGTAGCCAGAAAAACACCCAGCATGCCGGCCATAGAAAGCAGCATCAGTCCGTAATACATGTTCGGCTTTCCGTACGAAGTGGGGGCGCCACGCAGCAAAATCAGCGGGAAACAGATTGCCGTAAGCAGGGTCAGCAAACGGCCCACTCCGTCGAGGCTGAGCGAAAGACTGGCCCCCAGATATTTGAGCCATACATAATTGAAGGTGCGGCCGCTGAGGGCTTCATCGCCTGCATAATAAATTCCCAGAAAAGCCAGGCCCAGCGTGATAATGGAAAAAAATACCGACCAGTTTTTCACCCGCAGTCCGTCGCGGATGAAGAATGCCACTATCCCGGCAAACAGCGGGACAACTACAAGCAGGTGAGGGATAGTGATGTGATTACCGAACATTCAAACTATTTTTTGATAAAAAATTGAAGCACGAACAGAAGCAGCATGCCCAGAACCATCAGCAGCACATAGCTGCCCACCTGGCCGCTTTGCAGCAACCGGAGCTGACGGCTGCCGAAAACCACCACCTTGCCGATGCCGTTGACCAGCCCGTCGATGATTTTCCGGTCGAGCACATTGTTGAAAAACCCTGCAATGATTTCCAGCGGCCTGATGATGATGGCCTGATACAGTTCATCGACATACCATTTGTTCTCCAACAGCCTGCCGAAAGCACCCGAAGGAGCTTCGCTCTTTTTGTAATTGCCATATTGCCGCAGCGCTACCAGCAGTGCGATGAGCGCGCCCGCTACGGCCACACCCATCAAGGCGTATTCGGTGGAATGCGAAAGGTGGGAATGTTGGGCCGCCAGAGCTTTACCATCGGCAAAAACCGGTGCCAGAAAATGTTCCAGCCTGTGCCCCCCTTTTACAAAAAGCTCAGGGATACCGATCCATCCGCCGGCAAGCGATAGGAATGCAAGCACCATGAGCGGCAGCGTCATAGCCAAAGGGCTTTCGTGTAGGTGATGCCGTTGCTCGGATGTACCGCGGAAGGTACCGCTGAACGTCATGGCATAAAGCCGGAACATATAGAATGCCGTCATGAGCGCCCCGGCGAAACCGATTCCCCACAGCACCGGGTTGGCAGCGTATGCGGCGGCCAGGATCTCGTCCTTGCTGAAAAAGCCCGAAAAAGGCGGCATGCCGGCGATGGCCAGACAACCGAAAAGGAATGTGAAATGTGTGACCGGCATATGTTTGCGCAAGCCCCCCATCTGCCGCATATCCTGCTCTCCGCCCATGGCATGAATCACGCTGCCGGCTCCCAGGAAGAGCAGGGCTTTGAAAAAGGCATGGGTCATCACATGGAACACTGCGCCGGTATAGGCGCCTACTCCCAGCCCCAGGAACATATAACCCAGCTGGCTTACGGTTGAGTAGGCCAGCACTTTTTTGATATCATTCTGCCGGAGTGCGATGGTTGCCGCCAGCACCAGAGTGGCAAGTCCAATCAGGGCGATTACCGACTGCGTTGCAGGAGCCATGCTGTAGAGGATATTGCTCCGCGCAATCATATAGATACCCGCAGTTACCATCGTTGCTGCGTGGATCAGCGCGCTGACAGGTGTGGGACCGGCCATGGCGTCGGGCAGCCATGTGTACAAAGGAATCTGCGCACTCTTGCCCGTGGCACCCACAAAAAGCAGCAGGGTGATGGCGGTGATGTCGAAAGCGCTCAGTTGCGACACCCCGGAAAAAACGGTCTGGTAATCGGTAGACCCCAATTTGGCCAGCAGCCAGAATACAGCAAGTAAAAAACCGAGGTCGCCGATGCGGTTCATCACAAATGCCTTCTTTGCAGCGTCGTTGTAGGCATCATTCCTGAACCAGAAGCCGATCAGCAGGTAGGAGCACAATCCTACCCCCTCCCATCCGATGAACATGATCACATAATTACCTCCCATCACCAGCAGCAACATCGAAAACACAAAGAGGTTGAGGTAAGCGAAGTAGCGGGCGAAATGCGGCGGCGCCTCATCATGCATGTAGGCGGTTGAATAAAGATGGATCAGGAATCCCACACCGGTGATGACCAGCAGAAACAGGGAAGAAAGCGGATCAATCCGGAAGTCGAAACCGATTTGCATACCGGCCGCATGGATGAAATCGAAGTAATGGGCCAGGTGCGTATTGCCCGAACGGACCTGCAGAAACACCCATACACTCAGCACAAAAGCGCCCAGCACGGTGCCGCTGCCCAAAATACCGGTAACCGATTGCGGCAGGCGATTCCGCAACAGACCGATTACCAGAAATCCCAGGAGGGGGAGCACCGGTATCAGCCAAACCATTTGTAAGACATTGCTCATAAAAAAAAGTTCCGCTTCGCAGCGTTATTCGTCCTAAATCCGGCCCCTGTCAGTGCTTGAGCCGGTTCAAAAAATTGATATCCACCGAATGGGTGTTGCGGTATAGCATCACAATGATGGCCAGTCCCACACTTACCTCGGCCGCCGCCACCACCATAATGAAAAAAACAA
>JBIIDU010000096.1:0-8520 GCA_044238165.1 Ferruginibacter sp.
ATAAACTTTTCGTTGCAGCCCTGAAAGATATAAGCAAAAACCCCATGATTGGCAGGAAAACAGACATGGAGAATGTCAGGGCAAAGATTGTGAGAGAGTATCTCTTATTTTATGAAATATCGGACGAATACGTCTACGTCCTTTCGGTATGGGATAATCGCAGAGACAATACTTCAAGATCATACAAATAAAATGATTCCAGTAAAGTGTACAACGGTACATCCGGACACAAATGGAAGCAGGATCAAATCTCTTTCGCATACGGGCTTGGTTCTATAAGGTACAAGTTCACTGCCTGTCCGGAGGAGATAGACCAAGAACCATTTGACTTTCAACCTAACTTTTATCGCATAAACTACGACAACATGATGTTACAGGGAAAAGAAACACCCCGTCCATCTTTATTTCAGTTAAGTCTGAAACAAGTGCCTGTAGTGGTTTTTCCGCTGCCTTTCTGTTATTCTTTCCTAACAGCCCACATATGACTCCAGAACGAGCAGAGCGACTCAACTCCGTATTGGACCACCGCCAGCCCGACCTCACTGTTGTGCTGGAGAATGTTTTCGACCCGCACAACATCGCCGCGGTGATGCGCACCTGCGATGCGGTGGGCATCCAGGAAATTTTTGTACTCAACAACCGGATCCCCCGGCATAAGAAATGGGGCGCCAAAAGTTCGTCAAGCGCGGCAAAATGGCTCAGCATCCATCAGTTCACCGACGCACAGGAGTGCTTCGCTGAATTGCGTAAGCGGTATAAACGGATTTACACCACCCACCTCAGCAGCGATGCCACCGACCTCTACGATATGGACCTCACCGAACCCGTGGCCCTGGTGTTCGGCAACGAACACAGCGGGGTTAGTGAAGACATCATCGCGCTGGCCGACGGCAACTTTCTTATTCCGCAGGTGGGCATCATCCGCTCGCTCAACATTTCCGTAGCCTGCGCCGTCACCCTCTACGAAGCCTACCGGCAGAAAAATGCAGCCGGCCACTACGCCGCCCGAAAACTGGAAGGCGCCCGCTACGAAGACCTACGGGCCCACTGGGGCTTCATAGACGAACCGAAATAACCCGCAACAAAAAGAAATACCGTGCAGCAACAAACCGCCCCCAGCGTCATTCCCCACCTCATCCGCATAGTGTGCACCGCCTCCATATTGCTTACAGTGCAGGCAATACAGGCACAAAAAAAACCGCTCGACCACAGCGTATACGACGGCTGGCAAAGCATCGGCGAAAGGATGATCACCTCCGACGGAAAACGGGTAGCCTATACCGTGATGCCGCAGGAGGGCGACGGCGAACTGATTGTGCAACAGCCCCAAAGCGGTTTCCGGAAAAGCATCGCCCGCGGCTACAACGCGGCCTTCACCTTCGACGACAGTTTCCTGATCGGTAAGATAAAGCCGCTGTTCCAGGATACGCGGCAGGCCAAAATCAAAAAGAAGAAGCCTGACGAGATGCCGAAAGACACGCTCTTCATCCTGGCAACCGGAACGGATTCACTCATCAAAATCGCCCGGGTGAAGGAATACAAACTGCCTGAAAAAGGAAAGGGGTATCTGGCCTACCTCCTCGAAAAAGAACTGCCCGACAGCAGCAAAAAAAGAAAGCCTTCCGATTCACTCAACAGCCGGAAGGAAGGGCTGAAAGCGATGGCAGACTCCATCATCGGAAAAACCATTGATTCGGTGAAAGGAAAGATTACACGCGAGGAACTCGCCGGCATACTTCAGACCACCACAGAAAGCATCTTGAAAAAAGTTCGCGACGATGAACAAACGGATGCAGAAGGAGACGATGCAGCCGCAAAATCAGAAGCCGAGGGTGGCACCCTGATTGTACGCAATCTTTTCACAGGAAGAGATACCGCCTTTGCACGGATCAAAGATTACTGGTTCGACAAATACGGCACAAGCCTCGTGCTGAAAACATCCCGAAAACCCAAGGACAGCAGCAGCCGCTCCGCACTCCTCCTCTACCATCTGGCAATCCGGCGAACCGATACCCTGCTTTCGGCCATCAATGACGCAAGGAATGTGGCTTTCGACGAAAGCGGCGTTCAGGTATGCTTTGCTGCAGAACGCGACAGCAGCGAGAAAGCCCTCACCCGCTTCTACAAACTCTGGTATTACCGGCACGGATACGACAGCGCCCGGCTGATTGCCGACAAGAACACACCCGGCATGCGCATCGGATCTACCGTCAGCGAACATGGCCGCATCTTTTTCAGCAAGGACGGCAACAGGATTTTTTTCGGAACCGCTCCCGTTCAGCCACCCAAAGACACCACACTGGTGGAATTCGAAACGGCCCGGCTCGACATCTGGCATCATAAGGACGAATACCTGCAGACCGTTCAACTGAAAAACCTGGATGCCGAACTGAAGCGCAGCTATACGGCTGTTTATCATACCGGCAGCGGGCAGTTGGTTCAGGCCGGTACCGAACAGACCGAGCTGGTGAGCGTGCTCGACGAAGGCAATTCTCCCTGGGTGCTCCTACAAACCAACAAGCCCTACCGCATCGCTTCACAGTGGACCGGAAGATCCAGAACTGACGCATCTGTCATGAATACAGAAAACGGCTTCATGCTTCCGGTTTTCAAAGGAGTCTATGCATCCGCAACCGCATCACCCGGAGGAAAATACATTTGTTGGTATGACCCCGAAAAACAACATTATTTCAGCTACGATCTTTCTGCAAACAAAACAACCAATATCACGCAGAAAATCAACACCCCCCTCCATGATGAGGAGAACGATGTACCCGATTTTCCGGCACCGTACGGACTGATGGGCTGGCAGGCAGGAGACAGTTTCCTTTATGTGTACGACCGATTCGATATCTGGAAAGTTGCACCCGACGGATCTTTTGCGCCACAGCGTATTTCGGAAAAAGCTTCAGACAAGCAGGCGCAATCGGGCCGTTCGAAACAACTGGTCACCCGCTTCATCAATACGGACAAGGAATTCCGTTTTTTCAACTCCGGTAAAAAATATCTATTCTCCGGCTTTTATGAAGACAGCAAAGCATCCTCACTCTTTTTGAGCAGCCCCGATATGCGCAATCCGCTTTTTGTGATTGACAGGGAACCCGTATCCAACGGCAGGCACCTACTTTCTGCAAATGGCGAGGGACTGGTTTTTTCCCGTGAATCGTACGGACTTTCGCCGGAGTTGTATTACGTGAATGACAAGAATGTTGTACCCGGTGTTGAAAAGAGCTCGCCCCGCCCCGTTCTGCTGACACGCACCAACCCGCAGCAGGCTGGTTACAACTGGGGCACGGCGGAACTGTTCCGGTGGACGGCCTACAATGGCAAAGCCGCAACCGGCATCCTCTATAAGCCGGAAGATTACAGGCCCGGGAAGCACTACCCGATGATCTGCTATTTCTATGAACGGTTGTCTGATGGTTTACACAGTTATCAGCCGCCCGCCCCCACGCCCAGCCGGCTGAATATTTCCTTCTTTGTAAGTCGCGGATACATGGTGTTTGTGCCCGACATAGTTTACGACAAGGGGCATCCCGGTGATGATGCGTATGACTATGTGGCAAGCGGTGCGCGGGCACTGGTTAAGAAAGGTTATGCCGACAGCAGCCGCATAGGCATCCAGGGACAAAGCTGGGGCGGATACCAGGTGGCCTACCTGATTACCCGTACCCCATTGTTCGCCGCGGCATGGGCCGGAGCTCCCGTGGCCAACATGACCAGTGCCTATGGCGGCATCCGATGGGAAAGCGGGCTCAACCGCCAATTCCAGTACGAGAAGCAGCAAAGCCGCATCGGAGCCGCATTATGGGAACGCCCCGAATTGTACATCAACAGTTCGCCCCTGTTCAAACTCAACAAGGTGACCACTCCCCTGGCCATCATGCACAACGATGCCGACGGTGCCGTTCCCTGGTATCAGGGTATCGAACTCTTCACCGCGCTCCGACGTCTGGGCAAGCCGGTATGGATGCTGAACTACAACGGCGAAGCGCATAACCTGATGGAACGCCGCAACAGAAAAGACATCCAGATCCGCGAACAGCAATTCTTCGACTGGTTGCTGAAAAACGAAAAGCCTGCCCGATGGCTGAGCGAAGGCGTTCCGGCATTGTATAAGGGTAAAGACTGGGGCCTATAGATTTATATTCAGTTTGCCGCTTGCCATCATATTGTTGAAGTGCATTGCCCCAAGGGTCACATTTCGGTTCCGGAGGAATCCATTTGAAATCAACTTCCATGCGACAAATCCTCCTCATTTTCAGTATTGCCCTGCTGCTGGGCAGTTGTGAACCTGCTGCCACATTCAATCAACCGCAGCCTGCTGAAGCAAAACAATTGAAGGCGTTTCCGGATATCCTTCAGGGCAAATATCTGGACAGTGCACAGTCTTCAACCCTCATCATTTCTGACAAGATAATCACCCGGGTATATGATTTTGACATCGAAGTATACGGAAACAGCGGGAACGTGTCCGGACAAATTACCGGCGACACCCTGACAAATAGGGCGGATAGAACAAAGCACCCTCTCAAAATACATGGCGACACCGCAATCCGCCATATTTACGAAACGGATACGCTTTTTACAATTTCCGAAAACCAGGTGCTTACCGCCTTCAAAGGTTTTCACTTCCTGAACATTCAACACGAAGACAGCACCTGGGAGGTGAAAAAAATCCGGATCAAGAAAGGCATCCTCACCATAGCGGCCCTATCGAAACTGGAAGACCTGAAAAAACTCAGGGAAATTACGGCAACTGTTGATGATACTGTTTCAACGTACTTCAACCTTTCCCGCAAGCAATTCAGGGAATTTGTTCGCCAAAACGGTTTCACCGGCGAAGAGCGGTTCACCCGTATCGGAGCAGATGCGACAAGATGAACCGCGCAAACCGACAATAGGCAATATGGCGTAACTTGCTTTTCGAAAACCTGACCGGCCCGTATTGTCGCTGCCATGCAAACAGTGGAATCCACATCAAACCACACACTTCCCGAAACAAGATGTTCTTCAGGGAGAATCGAACGTTTGAACATAGACCGTTTCTTAAACCATTTCAGCATAAAAACCGGATGGATCTTTTTCCTATTGCTGCTGGCCGGTTCATCAAAGGCGCAGCAATTCACCATCCGCTTTTCGGTATCCGACGAAGAGGGGCGTAACCTGCCGCATGCCACCATCGCCATCAACCGCAGTTCGCTGAAAACAGACAGCGCCGGAAAAGCCCTGCGTACAATGCCTGCAGGCAAATACTATATCCAGGTGAGTTCGGTGAATCACGATCCTGCTACGTTTTCGCTGCTGCTCGATCGCGATACCGCATTCACCGTTTCACTAAAAATGCGTCAGAGCCTTTTGAACCAGGTGGTGGTGTTCGGCAGCAGGCAGCTCAACCGCAACCAGATGGGCGTACTGACGCTCAGCAGTACCCAATTGAGAAAACTGCCTGTGGTGCTGGGCGAGATCGATCCGCTGAAAACACTGTCACTGCTGCCCGGCATCAAGAACGGCGGGGAAGCAAGCGCCGGCATCTATGTACGGGGGGGCGGTCCCGACCAGAACCTCGTGCTGCTCGACGGTATTCCGGTGTACAACCCAAACCATCTGCTCGGATTTTTCAGCATCTTCAATGGTGAAGCCATCAAACAGGTGGACGTGATCAAGGGAAATATGCCGGCCGAATACGGCGGAAGGCTGAGCAGCGTCATCACCATCGATACCCGCGACGGCAATGCAGATAGCCTCTGTGGCAGCGGTGGCATCGGACTCATCTCCTCGCGCATCCGGCTTGAAGGCCCGATACAAAATAAGAAATCCTCCTTCATGTTCAGTGCGCGGAGAACTTACGTGGACCAGCTCGCCGGGTTACTGGCGCCCAGGCAGATCGGCGGCAACCGCTACTTCTTTTACGATGTGAATGCAGGTGCATCTTTCACCCTCAACGACCGAAACAAACTGCGCCTTACATTTTATAACGGACGCGATGACTTCAACTTCAGCAACAACAATGACGGGCGTACCAGCAGCTTCAATACCAAATGGGGCAACACCCTGGCAGGACTGAGCTGGATACAGCAGATCAATTCAAGACTCCGGCAGCAGACCACGCTGGCCTATAACCAGTTTGAACTCGACAGCCGCTTCGGCTTCGGCACCGTGCAGTTCCTGTTCACTTCAGGGCTGAGCGACGGGCAACTGAAAACCGACTGGCAACTGGACTGGAACAGGTGGATGAAACTGAAATGGGGCGCCCAGCTGATCGCGCACCGCTTCACTCCCGGTGCAGGAGGAATAACTACCGGGGTACAGGAATTCAAATCGAAACTCGAAAACCGCTACGCGCACGAAGCGGCGGGCTATCTCTCGGCCGACATCCACATCACCGCTTCGCTGAACCTGATTGCAGGTATGCGTTACAGTTATTTCAACCAGACAGGCCCTACCGAATTTGTGGAATACGGCTCCGATGGTGTACCCACCGGCAACACACTCCGCTACGGCAAAGGGGAAAGCATCGCCGCCTACCACTATCCGGAGCCACGGCTCAACCTGTTGTACCGTATTTCCGACAATGCTTCGATCAAAGCAGCCTACACCCGCTCAGTGCAGTACATCCATCTGGCCACTACCAGCAGCGCCACCTTTCCAAGCGATTTATGGATTCCCAGCAGCAGGGAAGTGAAACCGGCCATCGCCCGGCAACTGGCGCTGGGCTACTACCGGGTTTTGGGAAGCAACGGATATGAAGTGAGTGTGGAAACCTATTACAAAACCATGAGCAACCAGATCGAGTTCAAACCCGGCGCCCGCCTGCTGCTCAACCAGAACCTGGAAGGCGAAATGATTTTCGGAAGCGGCAGGGCATACGGAGTGGAATGCCTGCTCCAGAAAAAAAAGGGTAAAATTACCGGATGGATCGGCTACACGCTCAGCCGTACCGAACGCAATTTCGCGCAACTGAACGGCGGAAAAACCTTCACCTACCGCTACGACCGCACGCACGACATCAGCGTGGTAGCCAACTATACCCTCAACAGGAAATGGGAGGCATCGGCAGTTTTCGTTTACGGAACTGGCAATGCGCTGACCCTTCCCTCGGGCCGTTACACCTACAACCTGGGTTTTGACGGGGAAGAAAGACGGCTGATTTTTACCAACATCAACCAGTATGCGGAAATCAACAGCTACCGCATGCCCGCCAATCACAGGCTCGATGTGGCTTTCACCTTTACGCCCAAACCGGAAAGCACAAAAAAATTCAAGAGCAAATGGCAGTTCAGCCTGTACAACGTCTACAACCGGTACAACCCTTTCTTCATTTATCTGGATGTGAATGAGGAAAACCAGACCATCCAGGGAAAAAAGGTTTATCTGTTTCCCCTGGTGCCAGGCATCACATGGAACTTCAGTTTTTAACCGGGTGAACAGACTAAAAAAGCGGATGAAAAAAACAATATGAAAGAAAAGGCTACATACCGAAAGAAGCAACGGCGGAACTGCAGCATCAGGTTTCTGTGGCTGATGCTTCCGCTTGTGCTGGCCGGCTGCGAAAAAGACATCGATATCAAACTGGCGCCCAACGAACCGCTGGTGGTAGTGGAAGGCTATATCAACAACGTTTATCCGCAATACAACTATGTGGTGCTCAGCCGCAGCCAGTCATTCTTCGCACCCGATGTGCAGGGCATACCCCTATCGCTTGCAAATGTAACCATCACCAGAGGGCAACGACAGGCTACCGGAAACATTGTATGGGACCCGGCAACACGGGTTCGGCTGATTGAGTCGGATAATTCTGGCCTTCCTTCGGGCTTCAATACGGGTGTTTACCTCGACCCCCGGATTTTCACCCGCCCCGACAGCGCCCTGCTGGGAAAAATCGGTTTTGAATACCTGCTTGAAATTGAAGCGGAAGGCAGGAATTATAGCGCCACCACTTCGCTGATCACTCCGGTGCAGGTAGACAGCATCAACATCGGCTATCCCTTCGTCAATGACTTAGGCGATTCCTTATACCGGATCACTAACAACTACCGGGATCCGGATACCCTCGGCAACCGGCAGTTTTATTTTTGGCGGTACAGCGATAATAAGAACAATTTCGGCTGGGGCGGCTTTACCCGAAGCCGGGCTCCGGGCATCGACGATCTGGCCAACGGGCAATACATACGACTCACCCACCCGCAGGGCTTCAGTGTTAACGATACCATTACCTATATGATGGCCAGCGTGACACGGGAAGTTTATTATTTCTGGGACAGTTACAACAAGGCCCGCGACAACAATGGCCCTTTCAGCACACCGGTAACCCTTGAGGGTACTGTCACCGGATCTAATGTGACGGGCTGTTTCAGCGGTCTCGCGCTGTCGGTAAAACAAAAGGTGATCGAGCGGTAGCATCTTCCGTATAGAATCCCGAATCATTTGAAGAGCCTTCTCAGCAAAGTCCCCGTAATGGGACATTGCCTTATCTCATAGGCTTAACGCAACGTGCCCGATCAAATTTGCCCCAAAAAT
>JBIIDU010000097.1:0-8518 GCA_044238165.1 Ferruginibacter sp.
CGCCACAAACTGTTGCAGCAGCTTGTCGGTATCGAGCACATCGGCCTGGCGGATGGAAATGATATTGCGGGTGATGGCTTCGGACAAAACAACTTTCTCAAACAGCGCTTCGGGGTAAGTGACGATAATGCCGCAACGGCGGCCGTTGGTATTCCCAGAAAAATTGCTGAGGCATTCCGTCCGCAACATCACATGCCCGGGATGCAGCAGGCGGAAATTTTTCCGGTTTTTATAAGAAGAAGGAAAATAAAAGATATTGAGTGCCCGGGTGATGCTTTCGAGAGAATTGTGAAAATAGGCGGCAAGGGAAGCGTCGGGCAATACAATCACCAGGTTGGTATGCGCCAGACCGGGCTGCTGCATCATGGCCGCCGCAATGAAAGCGGGAGCGCTTCCCCGGAGTCCTTCTGCCCGTATGTGCTGAGGGCCCGGCAATAGAATCCTGTCCACCAGCTGCAGGCAGCGGCTGTCACGGTCGTACTCATTCAGCAACACACTCAGGTTCATTCCGGTGCGCAAAGATAGTGTATCGAAAAGCGCAATTGTGTTAAACAAGTTGAACCGCCTGCCCGATTCTTCGTAAATTGTAATTCATTTAGAAGGGCCCAGATGCAAAAACCGAAAACGTCAATACAAAAAAACGGGCGGCTCCTTGCCCTGCTCTGCCTGTTTTTCCTGAAAGCTGCGGCACAGCCCTCCACCAAGGCGGTCCGGTTCACCACCGGAAATTTTTTTCCGGAGCAAAACATCGCATCCGGCTCTTTCCATCCGGATGAATTGAAGAAGGCCCGCTTTGATGGGCAGTTTTGCGTACTCATCCAGTTTGAACGCATTCCGAATGAAAGGGTGAGAAATGAAATGCTCAAAAACGGTATCCGTCTGGGAGATTACCTGCCCGAAAACACCTACCTGGCCGCCATCAGCTTCCGTTTCAATTTTTCGCTCGCCCGCAGTTTCGCGATTACCGCCATTCAGCCGGTTCCGGATCGTTACAAGACAGAGTCCGCCCTGTTTGAACCTTCAGCCTACAGGCGTAAAACCGGCAAGGAGTTGATTGCCCTGCAATTTTTTCCGGGCCTGAATACGGACTCGGTACGCTTCCGGCTGCAACAGGCCGGTGTCTTTCCCGTTCCAACCAAATTCGACCGGAGCGACCTGCTTTTCATAGAGCCTGTTCCCGGAAAAATTACCGATCTGGCCTCCCTGCCCTGCATCAGCGGACTCAGCGTGCAGGTACTAGACGATCGCACACTGAACTACGCCACCCGTGGCGCACACGGTATTGCCGCCCTGCAATCGGTTCGCGGAAAAAATCTGCTGGGCCGTGGTGTCACGCTGGGCATTGGCGACAATTCCGATATTTCCACACATATCGATTTCACCGGAAGGCTAATCAACCGCTGCCCCTGGATACCCGAAAACCACGGCACCCATGTGGCCGGAACAGCCGCAGGTGCAGGCCTCCTCAACATCAAACCGACGGGCATGGCTCCCAGGGCCACCATTGTCAACCAGTTTTTCAGCGACATCATCACCAACGCGCCCGCCTACATCACCGATTACAATATGGTGGTGACCAACAATTCCTATTACTCGTCTAATTCGGGTTGCGCGGGAGAAAGAAAATACGATGCCCTCAGCCGCTTTGCCGACCTGCAACAAAGCCAGTACACACAACTGCTGCACGTGATCGCAGCAGGAAATGACGGGGGATTGTCCTGCGCCCCCTACCCCGCCGGATTCGGCACCATCAAGTCGGGCTGGCAATGCGCCAAGAATGTGCTGACCGTCGGCGCCATCAACACGGCCGACTACACGCTCGCTTCGTTCAGCAGCAAGGGCCCTGTGGAAGACGGCCGCATCAAACCCGAAATCACCACCAACGGATGGGGACTGCAATCCACCACCAACAACAACACGTACGCATTCAATTACGGTACCAGCATGGCTTCCCCGGTTGCCACGGGCGCACTTGCGCTTTTATATGAACGCTACCGGCAACTGAACGGCGGATCGAATCCTTCCGCGGCATTGATGAAAGCCATCCTCTGCAACACCGCGACCGATCTGGGCAATCCGGGTCCCGACTACTCCTTCGGCTTCGGCATGCTGCAGGCCACCCGTGCCGTCGATGCCCTCGAGAACAACCGCTTCATCTCCGCATCGTTATCACAGGGAAGCTCCAACAACCACAGCATCACTATTCCGCCCAATACCCTGCAGGCGAAGATCATGCTGCACTGGACAGATCCTGCGGCGCTGGCCAATGCCGCTTCCTCACTGGTGAACGACCTCGACATCACTGTTTCCAATTCCTTTTCACAAAGTTTCCTGCCCCTGGTCCTGAATCCAGCCAGCGCCAATGTCGGCAACCCGGCCACAGCAGGCAGAGACCGGGTCAATAATATCGAACAGGTCGTGATTCCGCTTCCGGCCGCAGGCAATTACACGATATCGGTCAACGGATTCTCCGTACCGCAGGGGCCGCAGCCTTATGTGATCACCTACGATTTCATTCAGCCGGAACTGGTGATGGAATATCCTTTCGGCAGCGAAACACTAGTGCCCGGTGAAAGCGAAAATATCCGCTGGCGCTATGCAGGAAACGACAACAACACATTCACCGTTTCCTTCTCGGAAGACAATGGTGCAAACTGGACGGTGATCAACAGTGAAGTGCCCGCCGCCGCCCGCACCATCGGCTGGACGGTACCATCAACCCTGACAGGCAGGGCGCTGATCCGGGTAAGCCGCAACAATACCGCCCAAACAGGCAGCAGCTATCCGTTCAGCATCATCGGCAGTCCGGTGGTAACCGGTGCTTCCGTGTGTGAAGGTGCGGTTCAGCTCAACTGGGGCGCAATCAGCGGCGTTGCTGAATACGAAATCTACCAACTGGTAGCCGATTCCATGAAACGCATCGGCACCACCGCATCAACCGGTTTTGTGGTTACCGGCCTCAACAAATACAGCAACGCGTGGTTTGCCGTGGCGGCCAAAACATCGACTTTCACGGGACGGAGGTCCATAGCCGTATCTGTGAAACCCAACAGCGGCCCCTGCGCGCTGGCGCTCTTCAACAATGACCTGCGGGTCGACAGTATCCTGGAACCCAATACCGCCAGACGATTTTTTGCCAACGCGGTGCAAGCCTCCCGCCCGGTGAAAATTTCGGTGAAAAATTACGGAACAGTTGCAGTGGCCGGACCGATTCCTGTTTTCTACAGTTATAACCAGACCCTCGTTTCAGAAACAATCAATAGCAGCATTGCCCCGGGTGCAACGGTCACTTATGTTTTCACAACGCCCTTCCCGAACAACGGTAACGGATATGAGTACACGTTCAAAAGCTGGGTGACAGCTCCTGCCGATCCCAACCGGCTCAATGACACTGCTTACAAAACAGTCAGCCTCATCAGCAACGAGCCCATCGCCTCCCTGCCACTGACGGAAAATTTCGAAACCATGCCGGCGGCGGAATTCAGCCGGAAAACAACCGGCATCGCGACAGATAAACGCATCGATTTCAATGCAAATACAGAACGCGGAAGAGCCCGGACCTTCATCAATACCGGGATCGCGCTGAGCGGCAACCGGTCGTTGACCCTCGACCAGCGGACCTACAACGACAACAGCAATACCGATTCGGCGCTGCTGCACTACAATCTTTCCAACCGTCAGAGCCAGCAACTGCGGTTCGACTTCTTCTACAGGAATAACGGACAGGAAAACCGGCCGGGCAACCGGATCTGGATCAGAGGCAGTGAAAACGACAACTGGATCGAGGCCTACGACCTCAATGCAAACCAGGCGGGACCCGGCAACTGGCAAAAAGGGTTCATCAACCTGAACGAAAAACTCAGGTCGGCCAGTCCGCCGCAAAACTTCAGTTCCACCTTCCAGCTCTGCATCGGTCAGGAGGGACAAACCTCAACGAATTCAGTATTCCCCGACAGTGAACTGGATGATGGTTACACCTTCGATGATTTGCTACTGAACCAGGCGTTCAACGACATCGGAATTGACCAGGTCCTTTCACCCGATGCGAATGGATGCGGACTTTCGGCCAACACCCCGATTACCATCCGGCTGAAAAACTTCCACAGCAACGGATTGGGCAACATCACTGCCGGATACCGGATCAACGGCGGACAAGCCGTAACCGAAACTATCGCCCTGCTCAACGCCGGTGAAACCCGCGACTTCACATTTGCCAGCACTGCCGATTTCTCCGCATACGGGAAATACTCCGTGAGCGTATGGGTCAACTACTCCGGCGATTCCTACAGTTCGAACGACAGCATTCTGAATTTCACCCTGCAAAGCAGTCCGGTAATCAGCCAGTATCCCTACTACGAGGGTTTTGAAAACAATAACGGGAATTATTACACGACCGGGAAAAACAGCAGCTGGGAATGGGGTGTGCCTGCCAAAGCCCTCATCAACAAAGCTGCTAATGGAAGCAAGGTCTGGGCAACCGGACTCACCAACAATTACGCCAACAGCGAAAGCTCCTATCTGGTGTCGCCCTGTTTCACCCTGAGCAGCCTCTCCAAACCCGTATTGTCGTTCAGCCACCTGTTCGATATCGAGCTCGATTATGATTATACCTGGGTAGAATACTCTACCGATGGAAAAACATGGAACAGGTTAGGCAATTCCGGATCAGGAACCAACTGGTACGACAACAGCACGCTCAACAACTGGAGCATTTCGAAAACACGCTGGCATGTGGCCAGCATCGACCTGCCCCAAATCACAGGCAATGTGCGGTTCCGTTTTGTCCTTTCATCCGACCTCGGGGTGACACAGGAAGGTGTAGGCATCGACGACATCCGCATCCATGAAAAAAGCGGTATCGCCGTCTTCCCGTTCGTATCGGCGCCGGTAAGCCGAAGCGTATCGGGGAGTGACTGGGTATCCTTTGCTCAAAATAACGGTACCGCTGCGCCGCTGATGCTGGCAGAAATCAATCCTGAAGGCCAGAACCTGGGAATGGTTACCGTGCAGTATCTTCCTAATCTGACGGGCGCCACCCGGTTCAGCAACAACGTGTACTGTCTCGACCGGAATTTTGTCATCCGCAGTACAATCGCACCGACAGCCCCTGTAGGGCTGAGATTGTATTTCCGCGACATCGAATCGGACTCGCTCATCAATGCCAATAGCTGCAGCAGTTGCACCCGGCCGGTAAATGCATACGAGCTCGGCGTTTCCACGTTCAGCGCAAGCAATACTTCCACCGAAAACGACAACCTGGGGGACAACCTGTTTGGCACCAACCGATTCATCAATCCCGCAAGCACCGAAATCATGCCCCATGGCGAAGGCTATTTCGCCGAGTTTTCATCAGGCAATTTCGGAGAATACTGGCTGGCCCCGGCCCTCTTGTCTGCCGGCAACACCAACAACTGTCCCCGGAGCGCCTTTGTATTCAAGGTCGACTCCTCGCTTGGAAGTACCTTCCAGTGGCAGATCAATACCGATAGCGGTTACGGCAACCTGTCCGACGATGCCAACTACAGCGGCACCGCAAGCGGCGAACTGCTGGTGACCAACCTGCCCACTTCCGCTTCGGGTAACAGATACCGTTGCCTTGTAGACGGTGTACCAAGAAATGAAAATGTGCTCCGCTTCATCCAGCAATGGACAGGCACCGCCGGAACCGATTGGTTCAATACGGCCAACTGGGGCTGTGGCGTCCTGCCCGATGAGTTCACCGATGTGGTAGTTCCGTCCGGACTCACCAACTATCCGGTGCTGAATGCATCCACATCCGTCCGCAGCCTGCGGATAAACGGAAGTGTGAACGTACGCATCGCTCCCGGAGCCGTGCTGCAGATAAAAGGGCGCTAAGGAATTCCCGGAACGGGTTGGTCAATTCCGATTACCTTTAGAGGACGGGCATCTTGTCCGCACCGGATTTTCCTCAATCAAAAATTCCAACCCATGGCGCTCCAACCCTGGCGGAAAGGCATTGTCACCGACATTCTCGATGAAACGCCCACCACCCGAAGATTCCGCATCAGCGTTCCTGAATTATCCTCCTTCGATTTCATACCCGGCCAGTTCATCACGCTCGACCTGCCCATTCACGAAAAAGTGAATAAGCGCTGGAGAAGTTATTCCATCGCCTCCGACCCGGATGGCACCAATACCATCGAACTGGTGATTTCACTCAATGTCAACGGACTGGGCACCCCCTGGCTCTTCAACGAAGTAAAAGCCGGACAAGAACTGACTTTCCGCGGCCCGCAGGGTGTTTACAAGCTGGAGCAGCCCGTTGAAAAACCTTTGTTCATGATCTGCACCGGTACCGGCATCGCCCCGTTCCGTAGCATGCTCCGCCATATCCAGCGCAACCGGATTCCGCATAAAAACGTCCATCTGATTTTCGGATGCAGAAAAAAAACTGACCTGCTTTATGACGGCGAGATGCGCTCTCTGGAAAAAGAAATGGAAGGGTTCTGCTATATCCCCGTGCTGTCGCGGGAAAACTGGGAGGGACGAACAGGATATGTGCATGCTGTGTATGAGGAACTGTGCCGTGAACGGCCGGCCGCAGGCTTCTATTTATGCGGTTGGAAAGCAATGCTCGACGAGGCCAAACAACGCATCGCCGCTATGGGTTATACAAAAGCCGATATGCATCTTGAAAGCTACGGATGACGGCGAGAAACTGCTCATCCGCCCGTAAGCACCTGTGCGATTGCAGATGACTTCAGTAGGCATTCTTCGTATTCCTGCTCGGCATCGCTGCCGATGGTGATGGCGCCACCGGTTTGAAAGGAAAGATAGCGGGTTCGGGTATTGTAAAAAATACTGCGTATCACCACATTAAAGTCAAAATCACCTTGCGGAGTCACATAGCCGATGGCTCCTGAAAACAGACCGCGTTTTGTACGTTCGTATTCCTCAATCAGTTGCATCACCCGCAACTTGGGTGCACCCGTCATGCTCCCCATGGGGAAGGTGGCTTTTACCGCCTCCGTCCAATGGGTACCATTTTTGAGTTTACCGCTGATGGTACTGATCATCTGATGCACCTGCGGAAAACTGTAAATGCCGAACAGCTCGTCCACTTTTACAGAGCCGCTTTCGCATACCCGGCTCAGGTCGTTGCGTACCAGGTCCACCACCATGACATTCTCGCGTTGTTCCTTGGCGCTGTTGCGGAGATTCCCGGCCTGAACACGGTCGCGGTCGGCATCGGCCGGATAACGCTTTGCGGTGCCTTTGATGGGTTGGGAACGGATTGTTTCGCCCCGTTTTGCGAGATAACGCTCGGGGCTCGCACAAAGACAATAGCGGTCGGCGATCCGATAAAAAGCGGAAAACGGGTTGGGCGTTATTCGTGTCAGTTTTCGGTAAAGTTCTACAGGAACCAGGTCAACATCATCCAGAAAAAACTCCTGACAAAAATTTATTTCATAACAGTCGCCCCGGGCTATATGTTTTTTGAGCCGGTCTACCGTATCGACATAGGCTTCCCGGGTAAAACGCTGGCGGATAGCCGATGTTGTACCTGCAACATTGACGGTCTCGGGCGTTACGGCTGTTGCGCAGATTTCCCGGAAAACCTTTTCGGCCTCGGACGCGTCTGCAGCATCAATGGTCAGCACATCGTTCGAATAGCGGACCAGCACTTCGGGCACAAAGAAATAAAGGTCAGGAAAACCGATGCCATCAAAGCGGGAGGAAGAAATCCGCTCCGTCTCGTTCTTCAGATCATAACCGAAATGCCCGAAGAGCCAGCCCGGATGTGCATCACTGAAACGCCTGAGTGCAGCAAAGGCATCGCCTGCGGGGGCTTCCAGGATTTTCCGGGCACCTGCGGCCAACATAGATTCCGCCACAGGAGTTTCGAAGTGATAACCGCAATTGTCGAGAAAACAAAAAATGTTGAACCGGTTCGCCCAGCCCAACATTTTTACTTTTATGGCACCGTCCCCGGATACCGGGAAAGTATAGGATTTTTGCAAACAGGAATATTTATCGGTGGCCTTGCCTAAAAATCATCATCGTCGTCGTATCCGCCGCGTCCGCCGCCGTCGAAATCGTCGAAGCCCAGGTCTTTGAACTCATCATCCATCTTGAAGTCGTCTTCATCTTCTTTTGCGGATTTTTTTCCACCTGTCTTTTTGGAAGAAGACTTCGGCAAATCGAATTCATCGAAATCAGGATCCCATTCATCTTCTTCTTCCTTCTTTTCCCATTCGTCTTCCGCTTCATCTTCGTCGTCATCATCATCGTCGTCACTGGTTTTCTTTGACTTTGCGGAACCCTTCGCCTCTTTCGATACGCCAGTTTTCTTTTTGGGCTCTTCATCCGCGTCTTCTTCGTCTTCCTCTTTTTCCGTTTTCTTTTTGGGCTTTGCGGAAGCCTTGGATGCACTTTTCTCAGGTGCAACCGATGCAGTTTTTTTAGGTTTGATGGATTTGGCAGCCATGGTACTAATTATTGTGTTGTAAAAATTCCACGAGATTTTTAAACCACCAAAAAAAACTCACTTTTTTTT
>JBIIDU010000098.1:0-8496 GCA_044238165.1 Ferruginibacter sp.
AAACTGGGCCGCGAGCTTGGTCTTTTCGCCTTTTCCGAAAAGGTGGGTATGGGCCTGCCGCTCTGGTTGCCCAAAGGGGCTATGCTGCGCGACCGCCTGCAGCAGTTCCTGCAGAAAGCGCAACTGGAAATCGGCTACTTGCCGGTCATTACGCCGCACATCGGCCATAAGAACCTGTATGTTACTTCAGGGCACTACGAGAAATACGGTGAAGACAGTTTCCAGCCCATCAAAACCCCGCAGGAAGGTGAGGAATTTTTCCTCAAACCGATGAACTGCCCACATCACTGTGAAATCTACAAGACCTCTCCGCGTAGTTACAAAGATCTGCCTTTAAGGCTTGCAGAATTCGGCACCGTTTATCGTTACGAGCAACACGGCGAACTGCATGGACTCACCCGCGTTCGCGGTTTCACCCAGGACGACGCCCACCTGTTTTGCATGCCGCAGCAGGTAAAGGACGAGTTCAAGAAAGTGATCGATCTGGTGCTTTATGTGTTCCAATCACTCAGTTTCACCGACTATACCGCCCAGATTTCTTTGCGCGACAAGGAAAACAGGGCCAAGTACATCGGCTCCGAGGAAAACTGGACGCTCGCCGAGCAGTCCATCATCGAGGCCGCAGCCGAAAAAGGTCTGAATACCGTTATTGAATACGGCGAAGCCGCTTTTTACGGGCCCAAGCTCGATTTCATGGTGCGCGACGCCATCGGACGGAAATGGCAGCTCGGAACCATCCAGGTCGATTATAACCTGCCTGAACGTTTCGACCTCACCTATATCGGCGAAGACAATGCCAAACACCGCCCGGTAATGATCCACCGCGCGCCCTTCGGCAGCATGGAGCGCTTCATTGCCGTGCTTACCGAGCACTGTGCAGGAAAATTTCCGCTCTGGTTAGCTCCGGTCCAGGTCAAGCTCCTTCCCATCAGCGACAAGTTTATCGAATACTCCCTTACTGTTTTACGAACACTGGCGGCAGCCGACATTCGGGCCGAAATCGACGATCGGAACGAAAAAATTGGAAAGAAGATCCGCGATACCGAGCTTGAGAAAGTGCCCCTGATGCTGGTGGTAGGCGAGAAGGAAATGCTCGAAGGGAAGGTGGCAGTGCGGCGTCAGGGCAAGGGCGACCTGGGGGTAAGTTCCATAGAGGATTTCATAGCACTGGTGCAGGAGGAGGTGAAAAGCAGAAAAGGAACAGAATAATCACCTATATTTACATTGTAGTTTGTGCGGCAGGCATATCGTTAATTATGCACGTACATCTATTTCGGCTTGAATTGACACACTAAAAACACAACCCGCCCGATATTGATGGCAACTGGCCGTTTGCCACAATCCGGCACTTCTCGTATGGCATTTCCTCCCAGGCCCCCACGCGGCGCTTTCAATCCCCGTTTCAGAAAAGAACAGCAACAGGAACATCGGACCAATCACATGATCAGGGTTCCCGAGGTACGCCTGGTGGGCGACAATGTGCAGGTGGGTATCTATCCCACCGCCGAGGCCCAGAAAATGGCCAACGAGATGCAGCTCGACCTGGTGGAGATTTCCCCTGCTGCTGCTCCGCCGGTGTGCAAAATCATCGACTACAACAAGTTCCTTTACGACGAGAAGAAGAAGAAGAAGGAAATCAAGGCAAAGTCCAAATCGAGCGAGGTGAAGGAAGTACGCTTCACACCCAATACCGACGACCACGATTTCGAGTTCAAATGCAAGCACGCCGAGAAGTTCCTTTCAGAAGGCAACAAAGTGAAAGCCCACGTGCAGTTCAAGGGGCGAGCCATCATGTTCAAGGAAAGGGGCGAATTGCTGCTGCTGAAATTTGCCGACCGCCTCAAGGATGTGGGCATGCTGGAAGGGCTGCCGAAAATGGAGGGCAAACGCATGCTCGTCATGTTCGCTCCAAAAAGCCAGAAAAAGCAGAAAACCACCTCCAGCTGATGCAGCACCTTAACCGGTTTCTACTTGGATCTTTACGCGAGAACTTCATCAGTACTTAGTATTTACCATGACTGATTTCAGGTAATTCTGTTGTTCCCATTATCCGCATTTCAAATTTATCGAACCGGAAGTGTGCACAAACTTTTTCAAGCAGGGTATCCCTGATTACCAGTATCAGCCGCATCCTGTTCGTATCATAATCATCCAGCAATTTTCTTAAGCCAGGGCCGAAGCCTTCACCCTGTAATTCGAGTGGCCCGATTTCGTCAATCACCCGCCATTCGTTACCTGATGGAGGTTGGTTCAGGATATGGATGGCTTTTGCAAATGCCGCTTTGCTGAACCGGAACCGGCCAACGGACAGCACATCCTGTTCTTCTGCAGCAGCCTCCATATCGAATCGCACTCCCGAAGCTAGGTCCAGAAACAAACGCCTGTTTTCAACAACAGGGGTCAGTACTCCGGTAATGCCTTGATTACCGTCTGCCCAATTTTGCAAGGCGGTCGTTTTTCCGGTGCGCACCGGAGCCGAAAGTAGGTAGATGGGCTTAGGGTTCATGCGATTGATTCAGGGTATTCACTAAAACCAGTTTTCCGAAGAGGGCGATTCTTTCTGCCCCTTTTTTCCGTGCCGAAAAACTCCAGCAGGCGGCAAGCAGCCTCGTCATTTCGGGAAGTTGTTGCGCTATGGTTTCGATTTCTTCGGCCTGCTCTGCCGATTTTTTACGGAGCCATCGGGTGATGAACCGGCTGATCAAAGGACCGGCGATGAAATGCCAGCAGGCCAGCAGGGCGGCCGACCGGAACAGGATGCCGGCGATCACCATAGCCTGTCGGCTGTCGCTTTTGAGCGCCAGCAGATACAGCACACCCAGCACTGCAAAAATCAGGAGAAGTACCCGGTTGAGTTTTCGTTTGTTTGTCGCCGTTACATTATCGCGGATGTTCCCCGAAACTTCGCCTAACCTGTAATCTGACATCAGCGGGCTGTAATGCTCATGCCAGTCCTTATGTCTGCGGATGGCCAGCAGTGTGAACCGTGCGGCCAGGAGTCCAATGACAAGGTGAATGAAGATATAAAGTGCGGCCAGCGTCAGGGAAAAGGCCGCTGTCTCTTTCAGGCCGAAAAGCTTGCTCACGCTTTCATCGGCCACCTGCCACAGGTTTTTGCCGTAAATGAAAGTAAGTATGACGATCCGCTGAACGGCCGATTCCAGCAGTGCCAGCAGGCAAAACACCGTATGACGGAATGCGAAATACTTTTTGCCCGGTAGTAGCAACGCTCCGCAGATTCCCTGGAATGCCACCGCCACATAGGCCATGGGCGGCGATTGAGGGCTCAGCATCATTTTGAAGATTGCCACCAGCAAGGTCGCTTTCAGCACAGCGCCGCGGGTAGGGTGGTAGTAGGCGATGAGTCCGATGCAGATGGCGGCACTGCTTCCCACAACCAGTCCTGATACAGGAAGTTTCAGTCCATGGATGATGCCACCCAGAAAGGCTTCGCAAATTACCCAGAGTGCGGTAAGCGTTGAAAAGTTGCTGCGTCCGGTACGGGAGGAGGATAATTCTTTCAAGTCAATCGTGTAACTTTATTGTTTTAAGCCGGTAAAAATATCGAAAGCTTGCTGAAGTTCATCCTAAACAACGAAGAGGTATCCACATCCCTGCCCTCTGGTTATCCGTTGCTCGATTTCATCCGTTATCAGCGCCATTGTACCGGAACCAAGATTGGCTGCCGCGAAGGTGATTGCGGAGCCTGTTCGGTACTTGTTGGAGAACTTGCCGGCGGACGGATGCATTACCGCAGCGCCACCTCCTGCCTGATGGCCATCGGCAACGCCGCTGGCCGGCATATTGTGACGGTGGAAGGCACCAACGGAACCGGACTCAATCCCATTCAACAGGCATTTGCCGATGAAGGCGCATCGCAATGTGGATTCTGTACGCCCGGATTCATGGTATCGCTCGCCGGCTTTTGCCTCAACGGCGAGACAGAACCTACGCTGGAAAAAGGGATTGATGCCGTGAACGGCAATATCTGCCGCTGCACCGGCTATAAGTCCATTGAACGTGCCATCGGCCGCATCAGCGAAAAACTGAAAGGGCGCAACGGAGCCGAGCCCCTTGCTTTTGCCGTTGCATCGGGTTTTTTGCCTGAATATTTTCTGTCCATTCCCGATAGGCTGGCAAAGCTTCAATCCGGCCTTGCTTCGGCACCTGCCAACGGAAAGTCATCCGCAAAATGGTTGTCGGGCGGCACCGACCTCTATGTGCAGCAGCATGAACATATGGCCGGAACTGAACCGGTATTGCTCGCCGGCCGCAACGACATGCGCCAGATTGTTCGTGAAGGAAGCCGCTGTCGGGTAGGCGGCGCCGTTACAGTTACCGATCTGCTTGAATCGCCAGTGTTCCTGCAACACTTTCCGAACCTGGAAAAGCACATCCGGCTGGTGTCATCAACTCCTATCCGCAACATGGCCACCATTGCGGGCAATTTCGCCAACGCCTCGCCCATCGGCGATTTCACCATTTTCTTCCTGGCGCTGGATGCCACGCTGGTGCTTGCCCGTGAAGACCGGCGACGCGAACTGCCCCTGCGCCAATTCTACAAAGCATATAAGCAACTCGACAAGGATGCCGATGAAATCATTGCGGAACTGCATTTCGAGTTGCCGGATCAAAATACCTTTTTCCATTTTGAGAAAGTGTGCAAGCGCACGCATCTCGACATTGCCAGCGTGAACACAGCCCTGCAGTTGCGGATGGAAAACGGACTGATTGCCTCTGCTCACCTGTCTGCAGGCGGCGTAGGGCCCACACCGGCTTATCTTTCGGCCGCCTCAGCTTTTCTTGCCGGCAAAAAACCTGCACCGGATACGGTGGATGAATGTGTGCAGGTGGCACTTGGCGAAATTGCGCCCATCTCCGATGTGCGCGGCACTTCCGACTATAAATCTTTTCTGCTGGGTCAGTTGATCCGCGCGCATTTTATGGAATGCTTCCCCGAGATGAAGGAAAAATTAATGCCGGCTTTATAGCCCTGTAATTGAAATGAGTTATTGAACGATGAGAAATATCGACGCATATACCCATACCCGCGGTGAATCGGTCTATCTCGATGATATGCCCCTTTTGCACGGAACGCTTTTTGCAGCCTGCTTCGATTCGCCCGTTGCGCACGGGCATATCACCCGGCTCGATGTTTCGGCAGCCGAGTCGGCAGAAGATGTGGTACGGGTGATCACTGCCGCCGATGTTACCGGAGAAAACCAGATAGGGGGCATTGTGCCCGACGAACCCCTGCTGGCCGATAAGGAAGTGCATTTTTGCGGAATGCCTGTTGCATTGGTGCTGGCACGGAGCGAAAGCGCAGCCCGGCATGCGGTCAAACTGATTCGCGCTGAAATAGAGCCGTTGCCGGTAATCACCGATGGGCGCATTGCAGCAGCCGCAGGCGAACTCATCATACCGCCACGCACGTTCCGTATCGGTAACAGCCAGTCGGCGCTCGCGCAATGTGCCCATGTGTTTTCGGGCAGTTGCGATACCAATGGACAGGAACATCTTTATATAGAAACCCAGGGCGCATATGCTATTCCTCAGGAGAACGGTTCGCTGCGCATCTATTCATCCACGCAGGGTCCCACGGCCGTGCAGCGGGCGGTAAGCCGTGTGACGGGTCTGCCCATGCATCATGTGGAAATCGACGTGACCCGTCTGGGTGGCGGTTTTGGCGGGAAGGAAGATCAGGCCAATACCTGGGCGGGCCTCTGCGGACTTGCAGCCCATATCACCCGGAGGCCGGTAAAATATTCGCTGCACCGTATGGAAGACATGCGCATGACGGGCAAGCGGCATCCCTATTCCTCCGACTTCCGCATCGGGCTCGACGCTTCGCTCCGCATCATTGCTTTTGAAACGACCGCCTATCAGAATGCCGGCGCTTCAGCCGATCTGTCTCCGGCGGTAATGGAACGCACCTTGTTCCATTGTACCAACACCTATTTCATACCCAATGTGACGGCTACGGCATACAGTTGCCGCACGCACCTCCCTCCCAATACCGCATTCCGTGGTTTCGGAGGCCCGCAGGGAATGTTCATCATAGAATCGGCCATTGCACTGGCGGCTGAAAAACTGGGAGTGGAAGCCTGGCAGATCCAGGAGAAGAACCTTATAGAAAGCGGCCAGGAATTTCCCTACGGACAAAAAGTTGAGAGTGAAGCCGCCGCTTGCTGGCAAAGCGCATTTTCGAAATTCGACTGGCCGGCCTGGCAGGAAAAGGTGAAGGCATTCAATGCAGAGAACAGACTGCAGAAGAAGGGGCTTGCCTGCATGCCCATCTGTTTTGGCATCTCGTTTACAAATACCCGCATGAACCAGGCCCGTTCGCTGGTGCATGTGTATACCGACGGCAGTGTGGTGGTAAGTACCGGTGCGGTGGAAATGGGGCAGGGAGTGAACACCAAGATTTTGCAGGTAGCAGCCACCGTGCTGGGTATCGATCCGTCGCGGGTGCGCATCAACAGCACCAATACGTATCGCATTGCCAATACTTCACCCTCAGCTGCAAGCGCCACGGCCGACCTCAACGGCAAAGCCACCTACGAAGCTTGTTTACAAATCCGCATCCGGCTGCTGAAACTCGCTGCATCGGAAATGAAACTACAGGAGCAGATGCTTACAATAATTGCGGAGCAGGTTTTTGCCGATGGAAGGCCAACCGCGCTGGGCTGGCTGCAACTGGTTTCTATGGCCTACGACCACCGCATCAGCCTCTCGGAGCACGGGCATTATTCCACACCCGATCTCCATTTCGACAAGGCAAAGGAGAAGGGCCATCCTTTCGCCTATCATGTATTCGGCAATGCCATCACCGAAGTCACGGTCGATTGTGTGCGCGGAACCTATGTGGTGGATGCGGTGAAGATGGTGCACGATTTCGGCAGCAGCATGAACCTGCTGATCGACAAGGGCCAGATAGAAGGCGGACTGATTCAGGGCATCGGCTGGATGACTCTGGAGGAGATTGTGTATGATGCTTCCGGAAAACTCCGTAGCAACGCACTTTCCACTTACAAAGTCCCCGACATCTATTCGGTGCCTCGCATCGTGGAAATTGAGTCGCTCACCACCTCTAAGGACAATCTGGCCATATTCCGTTCCAAGGCTGTCGGCGAGCCGCCGCTGATGTATGGCATTGGCACTTTTTTCGCACTGCGGAACGCCATCCGTCAGTTCAATCCAAAATCCAGCCCTGCTTTCGATGCGCCGATGACGCCGGAGAAGGTGTTGATGAATTTGTATGGGTGGGTGAATTCATCCTACAGTATGGATAATGCGACTGATAACACCTTAAAAAAAGCTCATTAGTTTTTGGGCAAAGATTTTTACTTTTCCGGGTAAACTTTGACGAAATATATTCCAAGAAGCAAATCGAATTTGTGAATACGGTTGATTTAGATATTTTGGGCTGAAACTACGTTTCCTTCATCTAGGTATTCGAATGCTTCATTTTCCCTTTCTTTAGAGAGGACAGGGGAGGTAGATCCTAAAACCCTGGAGGAAATTTTAGAATCTGCTATTGAAAACACGGATGCCTCTTTTTCCCCTCCTTCGGAGGGGTTAGGGGAGGCCAACAGCAACCTTGTCGAAAAGACCAGGGGAGTTCAAAAATTAAAATAGCCCTTATTCAAATGCAGTCTTCACTCCCCACCTGGCAACTATTACAATCGAGTCTGGAGAAGAATCTTGCTTCCATACTGATGTACGTGCTGGAAAGCAGCGGCAGCAGTCCCGGACGGCAGGGATTTCTTATGGCTCTCAATGCCGAAGGACAAATGAGCGGCTCACTCGGTGGCGGTATCATGGAATACAAGTTTGTGGAAATGGCCCGGGCAAAACTCCTAGAGGACGATACGCCCCCCTCGGTACATCGGCAGGTTCACGACAAGTCGGCTGCGCGCGACCGCAGTGGTATGATCTGCTCAGGCGAACAGACCATTTTTCTCTACCGGATACAGGAACAGGACCGTGACGCCATTGATGCGCTGGTACGTTCGCTGCTGGATTTCGGAAGCGGAACACTGCAGTTGAGTCCGGAAGGCATTCGCTTCAGTGCGGATGTGCCGGAAGAACATTTCTTTCTGCAAAAAACCGACAATGATTTTCTTCTTCGTGAAAAAACAGGGCTCCGGAACCGGCTGCACATAGTGGGAGGCGGCCATTGTTCACTGGCTCTTTCGAAACTTATGTCGGGCATGGACTTCCATATCACCGTTTATGATGAACGCCCCGGCTTGCATACTATGAATTTGAACAACTATGCACACCGCCGGATTACGGTACAGGATTACAGTGAACTGGGGAAGCTGATCGGCAGTTAGCCCGACAACTATGTGGTTGTAATGACCTTCGGATACAGGACGGACGATGTAGCCGTGCGTGCGCTGCTGGAAAAGGATTTTGGTTATTTCGGCTTGCTGGGAAGTAAAAAGAAGATCATCCAGTTGTTTGATGTTTACCGGAGCGAGGGCATTGCGG
>JBIIDU010000100.1:0-8442 GCA_044238165.1 Ferruginibacter sp.
GGTCGTGGCCCTGGAGTCCACCATCATTTCTCACGGGATGCCCTACCCGAAAAATGTGGAGACCGCCCTTAGGGTGGAAGCGGCGGTAAGAGAGAACGGAGCCATTCCAGCCACCATCGCCCTGATTGATGGCCGGTTCAAAGTGGGCCTGTCGCCCGACGACATCGAATCATTCGGTCAGTCCACCGATGTATGGAAAGTAAGCTTGCGCGATATGGCCTATGTGCTGACCCGGAAACTGCGGGGAGCCACCACCGTAGCAGCAACCATGCGCATCGCTTCGCTGGCGGGTATTCCGGTGTTTGTCACCGGTGGCATCGGCGGTGTGCATCGTGGGGCTGAAAAAACGATGGATATATCGGCCGACCTTACCGAAATGGCCCGGACCAATGTTGCCGTTGTTTCAGCCGGCGTGAAATCGATACTCGACATCGGGCTTACCCTGGAATATATGGAAACGCTGGGCATCCCCGTGGTGACCATCGGACAGGATGAATTCCCAAGTTTTTATTCCTCAAAAAGCGGATACGCCTCTCCCCTGCGTATGGACGCTACCGCAGAAATAGCCGCGATGCTGCGTACCAAGTGGCAATTGGGCCTGGAAGGTGCGGTGCTGATTGCCCATCCTGTTCCCAGTGAATTTGAAGTAAACGCTACAACCATGGAAGCGCATATCCGTGAGGCGCTCGCATCCGCTGAAAAGAAACAAATAAGCGGCAAGGCGGTCACCCCTTTCTTGCTGAAACATATTGCAGAACATACCCGGGGAGAAAGCCTCGAAGCCAATATCGCACTGATACTGAACAATGCGGCCTGCGGAGCGAAGATTGCCGTGGACTACGCCGGCAGTGCCTGAAATTCCGTCTTCATAAACTGAAAACAAAACGGTTTTCAAGACATTCCCATGCCGAACAACATTGTCAGTATCATCACTCCCACATTCAATTGCGGGAAATTCATACAGGATACCTACGAGAGTATCCTGCGGCAGACCTATGAACACTGGGAATGGATTGTGGTGGATGACGGCAGTACCGACAATACCGTCGAACTGGTAGGGCAATGGCAGCGAAACGAACCGAGGATTAAGCGCTACCGGAGAAATGAAGAGCCCCGCGGTGCGGCAAATTGCAGGAACATCGGAGTGAAGAACTGTTCAGGCGATTACCTGATCTTTCTCGACGGCGACGACATCCTCTCAAACCGATGCCTGAGCCAGCGCATCGGTCAGATGCTGGCCAATCCGGATGCGGATTTCATCGTATTTCAAATGATGCTTTTTCAACAACAGCCGGACGACCTTCGCCTGCTCTGGAACTTACCCGACGGCCGTGACGACCTGGAACGCGCTGTCAGATTGAGCCCCGTCATGGCCGGCAGCAGCACGATATGGAAAAAACAAAGCTTCATCAATATTGGCATGTGGGACAATCGCCTGCTGATGAACCAGGATATTGAACTGCACATACGTGCGATGTGCAAGCCGCTCAAATACATGTACAGACTGCAGCTTCCCCCCGATCTGTATGTGCGGAACAATCCCGGAAGCATTTCGCGTGAAAAAACCAAATCAAGGGAAAAACAGTTTTCACGGGTATACTATTTCAACAGGGTGTACCACCACCTCAGGGCCAATCAACTGGACATCAGGTATGCAGGATCCATACGCTGGCTTTTTCTCAAATTGTTTTTCGACATGAGTTACGACGGAGCCGTTGACGCGGCCAAAAGCCTGTGCCTTGAGCAGGACATACTCTTACAATCCTTCCCCAGGACCCATCGTCTGATCATAGGTATCGTTCAATTTTCAGGAAAATACGGGCGCATTCCTGTAGCGCTGATCCGGGCGATGAACAAACTCGTATCCTGGCTGAAAGGCGGCAGCAGGAATACTTTTGGAGTGCTGCGGTACGAAGGAGAAATAGGCTAATTCATATCCGGAAATCGTCAGGCGCAGGTCTCCCGACCTGTGCCACACCGTTCCTACTCCAACCTCCGAATTTCAAGCAGACCCTTCTGTCCTGTCATATAGTCCACGGCACTGCTGTTCCGCCAATGCCAGGGCTCATCAACAAGTCCGGCAGAAACAGGGTTCCAATGGACATAATTAAACTTCTCATCGAAAAGTATTGCACTGTCCAAAAGCACAGGATGATTTTCATGTTGCCAGAATTGAAACCGAAAGTTGCCAGAAGATTTTTTAGCCTCGACTTCGAAAATATCCAACAAATAAGATCGGCGGCTTTCTTTGGGATTTTTGATAATTGCGTCTATGATGCGAACTGCGGTAAAACTCTTCATATTCTTCAGTACCAAACCAGGCGCCTGAGGGCCATCAAAAGAGCAAATAAGATGAAGGTGGTTCGTCATAAGCACCCACGCATGAATTACCAGACCCTGGTTTTTTTGGCAATACCGGATGCTGTCTAAAAGTATTTCCCGATAAATTTCGCGGGTAAATAAATCTGCCCAAGCAACGACTGTCGACGTAGTAAAATAGATTGCCTGTGAATCAAGGAAGCAATATTTACTGCTCATATTGACATTAAAGCACAAATATATTGGGGCTGGAAAATTTTTTCCGGGTGTTTTTAGCGACACTGAGGCACAGGTCGGGAGACCTGCGCCTGAGAAAGAGGAATCAACCGATTAGGTTTGCAGCCATCAAAATCCTCCAGCTGTTTTTTGCGGAAGAACTGGCATCGGGTGCGTCAGGCATCTTATTGGCTAGGCCGCGATGTAAAATCCGGTCATTCACCAGTTTAACGGTAGCCTCACGCATCATTTCCTGCATGACCTTGCTTCCCAGCCATTTCTTCTGCGGAGGCTCATACCCGATCTTGTCTTTACGCCAGGCTATTTCGGATGGCAGCAGATTGCTGAACGACTCACGCAAGAGCCACTTGGTCCAACCGTCGTGGATCTTGAACACAGCCGGAAGGGTGAATAGAAAATCTACCAGCTCATGTGAAAGAAAAGGCACCCTCACCTCCCGTCCATGGGCCATGCTGTTGCGATCGGCATAACGCAGCAGCTCCTGCAATCCGCGGCGACAGGTGGCATTGTACAAAGCTTCGTTAAGGGTTTGCTCCCGGGGAAGCCCCGAAAAGCCTTCATTACGGTGCGAATTATAGAAATCATCATTAAAAAACGGAGCACGCCATTCATCCCAGCGCTTTTTCCATCGTTGTGCAACCGGCAACAATGGACCTGCGGCCAGAGCCAGTTTTCCGGCTATAGCGCCGTGCACCTTCTGATTGACAGTGTTTCCGGCATGCAGGGTCCGATAGGCCGACAACTCCTTTCGATATAGCGACTGGTCGGTCCGATATAGCTCGGAGAAAAAGCGTTTGTAGAAAAAATGGTATCCGGCCAGCACCTCGTCGGCACCTTGACCGTCGAGCAGCACGGTCACGCCCTGTTCCTTTGCCAACTGCATCACCCGGTACTGAACAAAGATGCTGGCACTGCCTACCGGCTCCTCCTGATAGAAAAGTAATTGACCGATTTCTTTTTCGAGTTCCTTTTCATCGGGCGTCACATAATGAGCTTCAGCGTTTGTTGCCTCCACTACCTTCCGGATATAACGCGACTCGTCGCGCTCAAAACCCGGAAAAACGGCACTGAATGTTTTCTGCACCTGGCCGGTACCGCCAATCAGTTCATTGATGATGCACACGATCAGACTGCTGTCGAGCCCACCACTGAGGCTGCTTCCTACAGGCACATCGCTCCGTAACCGTCGGCGTACAGAAGTGTACAGCAACCCCCGGAATCGTTCAACTGCCTGACCTGCTGTTATCGTATGATCGGTATGCTCCCAATTCAGGCGGTAATAGGTACCTGTACGGAACAAAAGAGTATTGCAGTCGAGTTTGAGCCATTGTCCATGAGGGAGACGCTGACATCCGTTGAAAAAAGTTTCCCCGTGATTGTCGGGATTATCGAGAAACCCATCCTGCAGGTAACGGAACAGCATTGCCTGGTTGGCCGATTTTTCGACTCCGGCGGCCCACAACGCTTTCATTTCGCTTGCAAACAAGAACGATTGCCCCGGGCGATGATGAAAGAAAAAAGGCTTTTCACCGAAGCGGTCGCGGGCGCAGAACAGCGTGTGCTCCACCGCGTCATAAACGGCGAAGGCAAACATACCATCGAGTTCATGCAGGCATTGCTCGCCCTTTGAAGCATAAAGGGCCAGCAGCACTTCGGTGTCGCTCTGCGTTTTGAACACATGTCCCCGGCGAATCAGTTCGTCGCGGAGTTCGAGATAATTATAGATTTCTCCGTTAAAGACCAGGGTGTACCTGTCTTGAAGATGCATAGGTTGCCCTGCCGAATCGCTAAGGTCAAGGATGGAAAGACGACGGTGTCCCAGGGCCACGCGTTTGTCTTCACTGATCCAGTGTCCATAACCGTCAGGGCCCCGGTGGGCAAGCGATCCGGTCATTTTTTCCAGAATAACCGGATCGGCAAGTCCGGGGTTGATTGCAATAATGCCGGCAATTCCGCACATGAATTTGAGCTAAGTAGACAAAAATCTTATTAGAAAGTACAAGGCAAATATAATACGAAAGTGACGTTACTTTTAGCCCAAAAATTACCCCGAATAATGCCGATGTGATAGCTGTTTGGACCAATGAAATTGGTCCATTACAGATATCCAATCGGTATAACAAACAGTTGCGCGACACATTTTCCTTTTACTCCGGCAAATAAACTTTATCTCAGGTATTGCCTGAAGTAACCCAAATAGACAAGTCTATGAAAATGAAAAAAAGGCAGACAATATTGTCGCTACTGCAAAATAAGATTCCCGTTTACCCGCAAACGCTTGTTCCCGATTACCTGCATCCGTGCACCCGGCAATACGGTGAATGGGGAATTCATGACGCACTCGGCATCGCCGGCAGGGTCAACCCACACTTCCGAACATTCGGGTAACGTGGCCGGAGGTTTACGCCCGCGGGTCCAGTTTGAAGCATCGCCCCAGCTACCTGCACCGTTGAACACATAAATATCGGGAGTGACAATATATCCGCTGGTATAAACAATATCATTGTTTTTTTGGGGCGAGCCCGAAACGTCGAGTGTGTCAACCTCCATTGGTGTGGGTGTATTGGAAAATGATACATCGCCCCTGCCCGCTCCCGGGCCATTGCGACGAAAACGGATAGAAAACAATGCGCTGTCATCCGGCATATCGATACCTGTAAGGTTGAAATCAAACCAAAGGAACGTAAGATACCCATCAGTGATACCAGACAGGTTCATATTCGATTCATTGAGTGCAACCGCCGAAGTGCCGCCAAAAATGCCGGCGTACTGCACAGCCGTAGTATCCCATTTCAAAGTTCCTTGTACGGCTATTGCCCTTCTCAGCTTTGTGCTACGCAGAGAAACTGTGAAAGATGTGTCGCAGCTATATTCAATTTTATCGGCGTACAAGGATTGCACCCCGGACTGCGCCCGGGCATATACTACGGAAACTAGCAGGCTAGATATCAGCAAAAATTTGATCATCATACAACTTGATACCTTATTGTCTGAATCAGGATTCACAGGATTTTAGAATTTGCGTGTCATCGCAACAGTCTGCCGTACGCAGGCTTCGGTTGTCCCCCACGATTCAACGAAGTTTTTGCCCCCCTTCGAACCCCCGAAGGGGGAAGTAAACCAACTCGATTCGCAGGTGTCTGGTGAATCCGGCATTTTTCCATGTTGTCTGAACTGTGATTGGAATGATTAAATGAATACTATGATTTTCATTTCATACTCTTTCCAAGCAACGTCTCCCGATAGGGGACGTTGCGTTTCACTTAACCTCCCGCAGCAACATTGAACCTTGAACCTTTTGAACCTTGAACGCAAACTTCTCAAACCTCCCCGTTGTCTGGAGTATCCTACTCCGGACTCGCCTTACTCAACAACAATCTTCCTAACTACATTATCTACCCCCGGTAGCTTCAACCAATACATACCCGCAGGCAGATATCCCCCCTTCCGCAAATCCAACGACCAGGCAGAAGAACCGGCATTGAAATTTTGCTTCCATGTTTTCAGTATGCGGCCGTCAGCCGTGGTCAGATAGAGCTCCACACTTTGTGCTCTTTGCAAAGTAATGTTTACAACTACCTGTCCTCTAGTCGGGTTCGGACTTACCGTCCAACCCGGAACGCCCGGCTTAGTATTGTTCATGATGCGACCCCTACCCTTCACGATATTATGCTTGCGGTAGTTCTTATCCCAGGCCTCAATGTGCGCGATGGTGTTTACCAATTGTATGTCTTCGCTGCTGAACTCCCCTGTTTTTTCAAACACCAGTTCCATCAGTACGGCATCGTCGTTGAGGCTGGCGGGCAGGTTGCGCTCGTCGCTCCAGATGAAGGAGAGCAGCCCCTCCCCGCTTCGGGCATTGCCATACTTCAAATTCAGGCGGTTGTTTTCAATGGCGCTGAAGCGCAGTACAGCACTGTTGTATTTGAGCGTGAACTGCATGCCCAGCAGCTCTTTCAGGTTCTTCACCTTGATGGGTATTCTTATCGTATTGCCCTCGGGTTGCACATCATCGTGGTAGAGGGTAACATCTTCCGATGGTACCGGACGAAGTTGCAGGTAGTTCCAGTCGTAGTTCACATCGCCCAGCTTCATGCCGATAAAGGTTTGGTTGACACGGTTGGTTTGAAGCGTAGCAGAGGTATAACTGAAGCTATCCTTGTACGGGAAGGGATTGGCCGGGTTGGGGAAGGTATAACTGCTGTCGGCAAAGGCCCAGAGGGTATTGCCGGGGAAGGTGGTATCAAGGCCCAGGATCAGGCGCTTGATCAACACCAGATCCAGAGATGTAACACTACCACTCCGGTTGACATCGGCTGCAATCAACTTGTAAGGGCTGTTCAGCAAGCTGCGCTGCAAAATATGGCTCTGGATCAGAACGATATCAATCACGCTTATGCCGTTGAGCTTGCTCACATCATTATTCTTGGCGGCTTTCAGCACCAGCGGCGTGCTAGGATTCACGGCAATACTGTAACTGCCGTTTACCAGCGTAGGTACATTGTTGCGCAGCAGGTTCACCCTTGAAACGGGCTGGTTAAGCGGCGAAACGATACGACCCGAAATGCCCGCATTCACCGTGACCGATACCGTTTGCGTATCGCGGCGGCAGGTTGACGTATAAATCATACGGTATTGGCCCGCAGCGGCGGCCGTTGCCGTTATTACAGGGTTTTGCAGGGAAGAGCTGAAACCGTTGGGACCGCTCCAGGCGAACGTACCTCCGGTGAGGTTTTGACCGCTCACATTCAAATTGAGGTTATCGCCAATCAGCACCGGACTGTTCGTACTTATAGGATTAACCACCGCAACGGGAATCACCGTGATGATGACCGAACGGCTGATGCTGTCGCAGCCCGTAGGACCCGGTTGAACATTATTAAGCGTAGTGGATGTCGTATAGGTGGTTCCGTTGTAGAGTACCGAACCGCAGCCACTCAGGCGTGTGGTATCATATACCGGCCGGGCGGTGATGCGAACGTTGCCCGGCTCCGGTGTTACGCTCAGCAAGGTGGAGGGACTCTGCACCGCTTCTATCGGGGTGGGCTGGTTGTCGAAGCTGATGGCGGTGGACCTTCCCCAGGCATTGGCAGCCAGGTTGAAGCGGATGGTGAAGAATACCGTGGAATCAGCCAGGTTCTGGCCCGTGAGATTGGCATCTACCCAACTGAACACCAGGGTGTTGGCCGAGGGAGTATTGAAGTTGCTGCTGCCGAGTCCGATACCAGGAGCGAAACTGCTGATACTCTGGTAGCGCAGCACCGTCGAATCCCACTTGATACTTCCCTGCAGGCTCACCATATTGCTGAAGCGGTTGACAGATACCGGAACATCCACGGTGCTTGCGGAATTGATGTCAACCGGTCCGCAGGCTACGCGACTGGACGCACGGATGGTGAAAGTGCTCAGGGCACGTACAGTCACCCGAACACTGTCGCTACAACTGCTGCTGCCATTGGTTACCCTCAGCGTATAAGAAGCACTTACCGTTGGCGCAATAGTGGTTCGGGTAGTTGTACTTCCCGTACTCCAAAGCAAGGCCGGGCGCGGAGTACCAAAGCTGCTGCTGTCGGCAATAAGGGTGAGGCTGCTCCCCGCATTGATAGCAGTATCGTTGTTGAGGATATTAGCCCGCACAATGCTGACAAATACACTGTCGGTAGCTGTGCAGTTACCCGTTGTGACTGTACAACGGTAGCGGCCGCTGTTTGTTACTGAAATAGTACGTGAAGTAGCTCCGGTGCTCCAGCTATAGCTGTTGCCGGCTCCGGCATCGAGGGTATAGGTGGTGCCGCAGGCTTTGATGGTGTCTTGCGAGAAAAAGTTTCGGTTAATCTGGGTTACATTGATACGGACGCTGTCGGTACAATTGCTGATGCCATTGCT
>JBIIDU010000101.1:0-8396 GCA_044238165.1 Ferruginibacter sp.
CACTTTTAGCATGAGCATCGATGAGGGCAAATACAACGAGGGCAAATACGCGCAGGCGGTTTCGAAACAACTGGGCACCCGGCATCATGAATTCCGTGTCAAAGAGAAAGACGTACTGGAAATGCTGGATGATTTAATACCCACGTATGATGAACCGTTTGCCGACAGCAGCGCTTTTCCCACCCTGCTGGTAAGCAGCCTCGCCCGAAAACATGTGACCGTGGTATTGAGCGGCGATGGAGGCGATGAACTTTTTCATGGCTACGGCATGTACCGCTGGGCCGAAAAATTATCCCACCCCCTGGTTGCGGCATTTCGGAAACCCATTTACCGCTTATCCTCCTACTTCAGCAGCCGGGTGCAACGGGCAGGTCAGCTTTTCGACTATGCAGAGGACAAACCAAGGCCCACGCACATCTTCTCGCAGGAACAATACTTCTTCAAAGAAAATGAACTGTCCGGCCTCCTGCGATTTCCTCACGGAAATTTTGATGCACTCAACCATATTCAACCTACCCTGAGAAAACTGACCCCCGCCGAAATTCAGTCGCTGTGGGATTACGGGCACTATCTGAAAGATGACCTTCTGGTGAAAATCGACCGGGCCAGCATGCGCCATTCACTGGAATGCCGGGTTCCGCTGCTCGATCACCGCGTTGCGGAATTTGCCGTGAACCTTCATCCCTCACTTAAAATTCAGGGCGGCACCATGAAGTATCTGCTCAAAGAAGTACTATACGAATATCTGCCCGAACAACTGTTCGACCGTCCCAAATGGGGATTCAGCATTCCTCTGGCAAAATGGCTCGGCAATGAATTGTCATTTCTGGTGGAATGCTATGCCAACAAGTCAACCATTGAAAAATACGGACTCCTGAATCATGAGGCGGTCGAAAAAATAAAAACCGATTTCCGAAATGGCGCCACCCATCTCTACAACCGCCTCTGGCTTGTGATTGTACTCCACTGGTGGCTGGAACAACATGAGGGGATATCGGTAGAGTAATATTTGCTAGGCAATGGTTGTTTCACGGAAAATATTTTGACTTTTTCCACACTAAGGCCATCGGAGCAATGATAAATGCTGAATATTGAATTGGAAATGAGGGCCGGAACAACCATAGTCCTCATTGAATCATAAAAATCATAGTTCAGACAAGTGAGAATTTGCCTGCTGCTCTGTTGACCCAAACTTCTCAAACTTATTAAACCTCTCAAACCTCTTCTTGTCTGAATCAGGATTCACAGGATTTAAGGATTGCAGGATTTTATTCTCGCTGATAAAAGCTGCTTTGTCAGGCGCAGGTCTCCAGACCTGTGCCAAGGCGTTACTTTTTCACGTCGCGTCCCAGATTATATTTCACGCAAAGCCGCAAGAAAAAAGAAAAGGGAAGGCGCAAAGGTAGAGACGGGCTATAACCCGTCTCCACTGGCCTTAGGCCAGTACCCATCATGGACTTGATTTATTCATAAACATCATAGTTCAAAAAAATAAAGATTGCATGGGCAATTGTTTGAACGGTGATGTATCTGATTATACAATAGCCATGATTTGGTTTTGTCGAGTTGTCACCCCTGGGTTTACGCTTTAAAAATCATAAGGTCAAACAACCATGAAGATGCATACTTACGGGCATCAATTACGAAGGGGTTCTGCAACATATCACCGACCCATGAATTTTTCATAAATTACCTCCGTATCAAAACACTTTCCCATGCCCAACAGCCTCATTGCCGGCATCGGCATGTATGTGCCCGAACAAGTGGTTACCAACAACGACCTGGCCCGTTATATGGATACCACCGATGAATGGATCCGCGAACGGACCGGCATCCGGGAGCGACGCTTTGCCCAGCGGAACGGAGAAACCACCACCACCATGGGTGTGGAAGCCGCCAAAATGGCCATGGAGCGGGCCGGCGTCACGGCACAGGATATCGACTTCATCATCTTCGCCACCCTGAGTCCCGATTATTACTTCCCCGGCTGCGGCGTATTGCTGCAGCGCGCGATGAAGATGAAGGAAATCGGCGCACTGGATATCCGCAACCAATGCAGCGGTTTCGTCTACGCGCTGTCGGTAGCCGACCAGTTCATCAAGACGGGCATGTACAAAAACATCCTGGTTGTTGGCAGCGAAAAGCATTCTTTCGGGCTCGACTTCTCAACGCGCGGACGCAATGTGTCGGTGATTTTCGGAGATGGTGCCGGCGCCGTGGTGCTTCAGCCCACAAATGAGCCGGGGCGGGGCATTCTGAGCACACACCTGCACAGCGATGGTGAAAGCGCCGAAGTGCTGGCCATGTACAATCCAGGTACGCATGCCAATCACTGGACCGGTCAAACGCTCGCTACCTATGAGGATGCTGAAATCGGTGAGCAGTTCCTCAGCCACGCCATGATCGACGGACATCAGAACTTCCCTTTCATGGACGGACCTGCCGTTTTCAAAAAAGCGGTGGTAAAATTTCCGGAAGTAATCCGCGAAGCGCTGGCAAAAAATGCGCTGGAAGCGAATGCCATCGACCTGCTGATTCCCCATCAGGCCAATCTGCGCATCGCCCAGTTCGTGCAGCAACAACTGGGACTTGGAGACCACCAGGTATACAACAATATCCAGCGTTACGGCAACACAACAGCCGCTTCCATACCGCTGGCACTCTGTGAAGCCTGGCAGGAAGGACGCGTCCGGGAAGGGAACCTGGTATGTCTGGCCTCCTTCGGAAGCGGATTCACCTGGGGGAGCGCGTTGATCCGGTGGTGATTGGCACAAGCACTTCCATCCGTTTACAATTGCCTGTACATGACACCCCGAAAAATCATCTTCCTCATCAACCCGGTTTCGGGAACAGGCGGAAAAGAAAAACTCGTTTCCATCATCGGAAGAATTTGCCGGTCAAACAACACCCATTCCGAAATCCTGTTCAGCAATGCGGCTGCCGATTATGTGCAGCTCAGGGAAAAAATTGCCAGAGAGAAAACAGATGTGGTGGCAGTCTGCGGCGGTGACGGCACCGTGGGAAAAGCCATCGGGGCCCTGTACGACCTACCCGTAGCATTCGGCATTGTTCCTTCCGGTTCGGGAAACGGGCTGTCCCTTTCGGCAGGCATACCGATGAACATCGAAAAAGCGGTCAGGCTCGTGTGTAACGGAACGGCTATGCCCACCGATGCGTTCATCTTCAACGGCCGCTTCGGTTGTCTGGCCTGTGGGCTGGGCTTCGATGCCACGGTGGCACACGAATTCGCAACAAAAAAATCACGGGGGCTCAAAACCTATCTGCTTCTTACTGCCAAGACCTTGTTTACATCAAAAGCCTATCCGTTCAGCATTGATACAGGTAACGGCGCTTCCGATCTTAATGCATTTTTCATCAGCGTGCTTAATGGCAACCAGTATGGCAACCAGATCAAAATAGCCCCCCGGGCCCAACTAACCGACGGCAAACTGGATGTTGTAGTTGCAGAAAAAATGAACAAACTTGCCTTTACCCTGCATATGTTGAAACAACTCGTAACTGCCAGACTTGAGGAAAAGGATAAAATCGGATCAACAAAAAAACAGATCCGCTATTTTCAAACGAGCAGCATCCGTATAATCAACAAGGAATTGGCCTTAATGCATATCGACGGCGAACCGCTTGCCGCCGAACCGATACTGGATATAGCCATAATCAAAAATGCCTACAGGCTTATCAGGCCGGAATAACTTTCTTTCGGAGATCTACTATTTCAAAGAAAGAGCCAACACTTTAATCCAAAGACCGAGAAGTACAGTAGGGTTTCCCGGGTACTTCATTTAAAACTCAACCTTTAACACCCAACACCATAAGAGGTTCCTTCTGGAAAACCACATTTCATATATGGCAAAAAGACCACAAGAATTCAACGTTTGAATCACCCCTGCTCCGCCACCTCGGGCTGCTGCCCCCAGTGTTCGGGCGAACGCCATAACGATGACAGCAACAGCTCACGGATGAAAAAGAATTCCTTGGGCAGCTTATCATACATACGCGAGAAAAGTTCCTCGTGCGACAACAATTCCCGCTTCCACAGTTCGCGGTCAATGGTCATGATCTTCGCAAAATTCTCAATACCGTAATCCTCCATTCCTGTCCAGTCAATATCCTCAAAACGGGGCATCCAGCCCACCGGACTTTCCACAGCGGAAGCCCTTCCGTTGATGCGGTCCACAATCCAATTCAGCACGCGTATGTTTTCCCCGAAACCGGGCCAGAGGAATTTTCCGTTTTCATCTTTCCGGAACCAGTTGACGCCGAAGATGCGGGGCGGATTCGGCAAGCTGCGGCCGAACTGCAGCCAATGGTTGATGTAATCACCGATATGGTACCCGATGAAGGGCAGCATCGCAAAAGGATCCTGGCGTACTTTGCCCAGTTCACCGAAAGCGGCAGCCGTAGTTTCGCTGCCCATGGTGGCGGCCATGTACACGCCAAAGTTCCAGTTGAACGACTGGTAAACCAGCGGGATGGTCGTGCTTCTTCTTCCGCCGAAAATAAAACCGGCAATGTGCACCCCGTTGGGATTGTCCCAGTCGGAATCGATTGCAGGATTCTGTTGCGCAGGAGCCGTGAAGCGGGAGTTCGGATGTGCGGCCGGTTTGCCCGATGCAGGATCCCAGGGTTTGCCGTTCCAGTCGGTAAGGCCTGCCGGCGGCTGGGGTGTCAAACCCTCCCACCACACATCCTTGTCGGGCGTGATTGCCACATTGGTGAATATCGTATTTGCCCGGATGGACTCCATGGCATTGGGATTGGTCTGATTGTTGGTTCCCGGCGCCACACCGAAATATCCTGCCTCGGGGTTGATGGCATACAATTCGCCATCGGCGGCCTTGTGTACCCAGGCGATATCGTCGCCTACCGTGGTCACTTTCATATCGCTGAACGACTTCGGCGGAATGAGCATGGCAAAATTGGTTTTGCCGCAGGCACTCGGAAAAGCGGCGGCCACATAAGTCTTCTTTCCGCCCTTGGGTTCCAAACCAAGAATCAGCATGTGTTCGGCCAGCCATCCTTCCTCCCTTCCTATTTGAGAAGCGATGCGCAGGGCGAAACACTTCTTACCCATCAGGGCATTGCCTCCATATCCGCTGCCGTAGGAAATAACCAGACGCTCCTCAGGAAAATGCGCGATATATTTCTCTTTGGGATTGCAGGGCCAGGCCACATCTTCGGTGATGGTATCGAGCGGAGCGCCAACCGTATGCACGCATTTGACGAAGTTGTTGGTGAGCAGGTAGGGCATGATCGCCTCGCCCATCCTCGTCATGATGTACATGTTCACCACCGCGTAAGGCGAGTCAGTGAGCTGAACACCATATCGGGCATAGGGAGAACCGAGGGGCCCCATGCAGAACGGCACCACATAGAGGGTTCTTCCCTCCATGGATCCGGTAAGCAGGTTGTTCAGGATTTTTTTCATGTCGTCGGGCGCCATCCAGTTGTTGGTGGGTCCGGCATTCTCTTTCAGGCGGCTGCAAATGAACGTGCGGTCTTCCACACGGGCCACATCGCTGGGGTGGCTGAAACAGGCAAAGCTGTTCGGACGCTTCTCCGGATTGAGACGTATGAATGTGCCCTTGCTGACCAGGGCCTCGCAGAGAAAATCGTACTCTGCTTTGGTGCCCTTGCACCAGCAAATTTCTTTGGCTTCGCATTGGGCCGCTACCTGGCTGACCCAGCTTTCAATGCGTTGACGGGCCTGCATGGCTTCGGCAGATTCATAGCTGCAGTGAACATTCATTTGACAAACAGTTTTAGGGAGTGACGCAACAGCCGGAGAATGAAAGGAAGCACGCCCGACCACCAGAGTGGTCCGGCTTGCAACCCAGAGAGGGCATACAGGGTTCAATCATTCAGGCAATGCAATCGTGTGACAATATCCGTTTTTTTATGAAAAAATAAAAATGATATTACTCAGGAGTAAATATTTCAGGAACGGGCAGGAGGAAACCGCCGGGGTGGAAGGAAAAGCAGGATGCGTATTGTGAATACGAAAAACGATTTGCCACCGGTCAAGGATGCGCAAATCGTGCCGCAATCAGCACGTTGTACGTGATTGCGGCGAAGAGGAGCGAGGAAAAAAGCAGATGCACCGGCTGCACCCACGCCGGCATGTAGAAATAGGCCATCACTACGCCTGCAGCAACGGTATACGCAACGCAGGCAAGCAACAACTGGTTGCTCAGTTTTTTGCCGAAGTATTTACGGAAAATCCAGAATTGGTAAACACAGAGAGCGGTTACAACGATGGAGAAAGAGCGGTGGATGTAGAACCAGTAGTTCAGCTTTCCGATCCACAACTCCCGGTATCCGTAATCGAGCGATTTAGCAATGACATCGATCTGCGAGCGCACGGCGGTTCCCAGCAGCATCTGCACCAGCAACAATAACAGCGTCGCCAACGCCACCAGCGCAACACGTTTGTTCCGGATCGCGGCGGCTTGTTGCTGGAGAAAAACGATAACCAGCGAAAGCGCCAGTATGGCGAGGGCGCCAAACAGGTGAACCGTCACTTTCACGGCAGCCAGATTGGCGTCGACCACCTTCTTTCCCAGCCAACCCTGAAAACCTGTAAGCAATACCATCAGCAGGCAGGCCCATACAATTGCCGGCCGCTGCTTCCGGTAAAGAAAAAAACCCCACACCAGCTGGGCAACCACGAGCAGTCCCAGCAAAGCCCCCAGCAGGCGGTTCAGGTATTCCGTCCAGGTATGGAAAGCGTTGAAGGTATGGTCAATGTCCTGCTGACGTAGGTATCGTTCAAAGTCGGGGGGCAGCTCCTCGGCGCTTGTCGGCGGTATCCATTTTCCGAAACAGGTGGGCCAGTCGGGACAACCCATTCCGCTTTGCGTGGTGCGCACCACCGCTCCGGCCAGTATGACGAGCAGTACCATGACCAGCACCAACCGGGAAAAGAACAGGAATGAAGAACTACGCTGCATGGTGCAAAGGTATTTACCCCCGGTAAACACGGCACACTTTCCGATTGATTATTTTTGAAGCAGATGCTGAAACCCTTCTTTAAAATAGGACAAACCGAAGCCGGAATCGATGAGGCCGGAAGAGGATGTTATGCAGGACCGGTTTTTGCTGCAGCCGTCATCCTTCCGCCCGATTTCCATCACCCGATGCTGAACGACAGCAAACAGCTTTCACAACGCAAGCGTGAATTGCTGCGTCCGCTGATTGAGCAGGAAAGCATTTGCCATGCCGTCTGTAAGATCGACCACACCGAAATCGACCGCATCAATATCCTGCAGGCCACGTACAATGCCATGCACGGGTGTATTGAAAAACTGACGGTTCAACCCGACCTGCTGCTGGTGGACGGCAACCGGTTCAGGCCCTATTTGTTCATCGCCCACCGGTGCATAGTAGGCGGCGACGGCACGTATGCCTCCATAGCGGCAGCCAGCATTCTGGCCAAAACCCACCGCGATGAATTCATGGAAAAACTGCATCGGGAATACCCGCACTACGGTTGGAACCGCAACAAGGGTTATGGCACCCAGGACCACCGCGATGCCATTGAGAAGCACGGCCTCTGTGCCTATCACCGCAAAAGTTTCGCCATTGCCCCCGAAACAAAATGATGAAACGGTCAGCCGTTCCATTCGCCCAGACCGGGGCGGATGATTTCCCAATCGGAACGGGTACAGTCCACAACGGTGGAAGGTATGATTCCTCCCTGGCCGCCATCTACGATCAGGTCTACACGGTCGGCAAAAAGTTCATAAATGCGGTCGGGGTCGGCAATATCCTCGGGCGTTTGCCCCGGAAGCGAACTGCTCAACAACGGATGTTCCAGTTCCAGCAACAGGGCACTGCAGATATTGTTGTCGGGTACCCGAAGCCCGATGGTTTTCTTTTTCGACTGGAAAATTTTGGGAACCTCCCGGCTTGCCGGCAATATGAACGTGTAGGGTCCCGGGAGATGGCGTTTCAGCATACGGTAGAGGGGCGTATCGATGCTTTGTGTGTAATCGCTCAGATGGCTCAGGTCGCGGCAGATCAGGGAAAGCGGCACCGTATGTCCGTCGACAGATTTGATCCGGTCGATGCGCTCGGCGGCTTTTCGCTGAAACAGGTCACAACCCAGCCCGTACAGGGTATCAGTAGGGTAAATGATGACGCCGCCATCCCGGAGGCATTCCGCAATCTGTCGGATGAGCCGGGGCTGGGGATTTTCGGGATGAACGTGGATGCGCATCAGAACAGACCTTAATCGGTTGTTTCCGTACAAAATAGCGAAAAAAAACTGTCGGGGCCACTATTACGGGAACATGGGCGACGCTGAAATATATTCGGAGTTCAAGAAGTTGCAAAACTGTACTTTTGCGCCACTAAAAACATTACATGTCAGTCATATC
>JBIIDU010000102.1:0-8371 GCA_044238165.1 Ferruginibacter sp.
AGAACAACGGATATGGATTGAGCACACCGGTTAGCGAGCAGTACCGTTGCGAAAGCCTGGTTGACCGTGCGAAGGGATACGGAATGGAAGGTGTACAGATCGACGGGAACAACATACTAACGGTATTCGATACCCTGAATGGCATACGCGACTACTGCATCGCCAACCGGAAACCTTATCTGGTGGAATGTATGACGTTCCGTATGCGGGGCCATGAGGAGGCCAGCGGTGTTAAGTATGTGCCTCCGCATCTTTTTGAAATCTGGGCCGAGCGCGACCCCATAAAGAACTACGAACAATACCTGCTCACCGAAGGAGTCATCACTGCTGCGGATGTGGATTCCATCCGGGAGGAATTCAAAACCTATATCGAAGAAGAGCTGAAAACCGGATTCACTTCACCGCCCATGGTCCCCGACACACGTGAAGAGGTTGCCGCCGTGTATGCTCCCCCCGTTGTGCTGGCGAACAGGGAGCAGGAAAAGGATACGGCTGAAGGAAAGAAAGAAATGCGGTTCATCGACGGAATCCGCGACGGCCTTGCCATGAGCATGCGTCGGCACGACAACCTGATCCTGATGGGACAGGACATTGCCAAATACGGCGGCGCGTTCAAGATTACGGAGGGCTTTATGGACGAATTCGGCAGCGGACGTGTGCGGAATACACCGCTTTGCGAAAGTGCCATCCTGGGCGCTGCACTGGGCCTAAGTCTGGAGGGATACAAGTCGATGGTGGAAATGCAGTTCGCCGATTTTGTTTCGGTGGGCGTGAACCAGATTGTCAACAACCTGGCGAAAATTCACTACCGCTGGGGGCAGAACGCCGATGTGGTCGTGCGCATGCCCACCGGAGGCGGAGTAGGTGCGGGTCCCTTCCACAGCCAGAGCAACGAAGCCTGGTTTGTACATACACCCGGACTCAAAGTGGTATATCCCTCGAACCCGGCCGATGCCAAGGGATTGCTGATTGCCGCCATCAACGACCCCAATCCGGTGATGTTCTTTGAGCACAAAGCGTTGTACCGGAGCATTTCAGGCAGCGTACCCAATTGTTATTATGAAACGGAAATAGGAAAAGCCTCTGTGGTACGGACCGGCCAGGAGTTCACCATCATCACCTATGGTTCGGGTGTGCACTGGGCCCTCGACTATGCAGCAAAGCATCCCGGCAGTTCCCCCCATATCCTTGACCTGCGCACCTTGCTTCCTCTCGATTATGCCGCCATCCGTGATGCGGTGAAAGCTACCGGAAGGGTGCTGCTCCTTCATGAAGACACCCACACCGGGGGCATCGGCGGTGAAATAGCCGCCTGGATTGCGGAGCATTGCTTTGGCATGCTCGACGCGCCCCTGATGCGTTGCGCGAGCCTCGACACGCCGGTTCCTTTCAACATTGACCTGGAAAAGAACTTTATGGCCAATAGCCGGCTGGAAGATAACATTGCCCGTCTTCTTGCCTATTGAACATTGAGGGATGTCTCTTTCAGGCAAGCAATTCCTGCAGCAGTTCTTTACCCATCGGGGTCAGGCGTTCGTCATCAATCAGGAGGTCCACTCCGAAGGAAAGCCGCTGCAGTCTTGCTTTCTGCACCCTTCGAATAGGGCATCATATTGGAGAAGTGTGCATTGAACCAAAGGATGAAATGGCGTACGGAAGAGTTGCCGGGGCTGTTCCTGAACGTGGTTAGCAGGTATACATTACGCATGAAACGCCCGGTTGATTCTGGGGCTGTAAAGATATTCAAAGAGGAAGAAGATTGCGGCACAACCGCTGAAATGCGGCTTTGATTTTACACCATCCGGATTTACGTTTACTAAATTCTTCCCCTTCCGCCTGAACAGGGTAAATGAATTAATTTGCCTTGCTACCAACCCTGAAACGCCATGAAATTTTTCCTCATTTCCCTGATTGTTTCCACCATCTGCCTGCAAATTTCGGCACAGACACTTTTTCCTGAAAAATGCCTCGGCACCTGGCACGGCATGATGCGCATCTATCAATACGGGCAGCAGCGCGATTCCGTGCCCGTAGTCCTTACGGTCAAAGCAATCAGCCCCGATTCCTGGAGCTGGAAAACGGAATACCGCTCCGCCAAAATGCCTATGACCAAAGATTACAGCATTCGGGTAAAGGACCGTGAGAAACTGATCTTTGTGACCGATGAGGGCGATGGAATCGAGCTTACCGACTACCAGACAGGCGACAAGCTGTACTCGGTTTTTGAAACATCGGGTATCCTGCTCACCGCGAGTTATGAACTAAGGGGTGCGTCACTGATTTTTGAAGTTACTTCCGGAAAAAAAGAGGATTCGCAAAATAAGGAAGTCATATCCTACTCAACCAGCAACGTACAGCGGGTTGTGTTCACCCGTGACTGGTAAACGGAAGAAACCGGAATAGGACATTCTTCACTTCAATGGGAAATGCCTTACAGGGCCGCTTCTTCCATCCGCTTTGTACACAATTCAAGCATTGCTTTTTCTGTATCTGAAATACCATACCGGTCAAAGGAAAAGACCAGCGCCGCTGCCTCCTCGTATTGCTTCAGAAAAAAGAGGGCCGCCGCAAGTCCGGCTCTCACCTCCGAACAATCATTACGCGTGGCAAACATGTCGTGGTACAAATAACTCGATTGCTCGAATTCGTCCTGGTGAAACAGGTCATGTGCCTGCTGCAGTTTCTTACCCATCGGGGTATTCATGCTTAAGGCAGTTTTCAGCGGAACCATCCGGGTTATGTCCTTTTCGGTGTTTTCACGGCCAACAGGCAGAAACTTTCCCCTCTTTTCATTGAAGCGGATCAGGCAATAGCCGATTTCCCTGCAGGCATCACATAAAACCGGCTTGTCCTCAGGAATTTGTTTTTTTTTCTTTTGTTCTGATTTTATTCGCATGCTGTTTCAGTATTGTCCTAAATTAAAATTTGTTGACTTTGTTGATTCCGCCAATGGATTATCAATATCAGATCAGTTTGGAAGTACAGGTTCGTGGAAACAAAACCAAGTACAAGCCTAGGTTTCTTTCCGCACAACGCTCCGGATCAGGGCGGAAAAGTCTGTTTTTCAGGGGGTATAAAAATAAGGAGCGCACCGGCTGCCACGAATCTTAATTTTTTGCAAAATCCGATCTTGTTTCCCTTTAGCCGTTTTTTATTCTGGCTATTTCTTCTACCTTCATTTTATCATGTTCTCCTCATCAACCCAATGGGATTATTTTCCCTATGTACTCATCATCCTTGGGCTTATCTGGTATTTCCGGCAAGAGAAGAAAGAAGAGGCAAAACTGATCAAAAAACGAATCCGAAGAATCCACAGGCCCCTGACTTATCTCGCAAACGGAGAGCGCATCCCCTATGCCCATCATGTTCATTACCTCACCCTGCTCAACCTGATTGACCAACGGGGCATTGATGACGAAGTTATCAAAAAGGCTGCCCGAAAAGTAATTGATGAGCAGCCCAACCAGGGAGTCAGCTGTTTACCGGCGATACAGGACATCAAGGCTGCCCGAGAGTTTTTACTCGATCAGCTGCATTATGCTACTTCATGGAACTGAGTTGTTTCAACTGTCCTATTTGGTATGCCAAATTCAGACATCCGGACGTTACCGGTAGGGTATCCTGCATATGCACTTTTTTAAAAGCCGGTTTGCGGTAAGTTTGAATTCCGGCAATGCCGTCACTTCCCGGTCCCAAAACGGCGTAAATTCGCAGCAAGCATAAATAACAAGATGAGCAACGCCGATATCTTTTTGACCAAAAGCGAAAAAGTAGCTCAGGATCTTGCGCACCGCCGGAAAATCAACTTCAATATCGGCCGCTACAACGAAAAGGTTCCCGAGGGCAAGGTCCAGTTCAACAATGTGGCCATCGTGCGCGAGCAGGCGAAAAACATCAAGTGGCGCGCCATCGAATCGCTCGACAAACAGCTTGAACTGTTTGAACTCAATTTCACCCGAAGGGGCGGAAAAGTCATCTGGGCCGAAACGGCCGCCGAGGCGCTTGAAGCCGTACTCGCAATCTGCCGCGAAAAACAATGCACGCGGGTAGTGAAAAGCAAGAGCATGGTGACCGAGGAAATCCATCTCAACCGGGGCCTTGCGGAAAACGGTATCGAAAGCGTTGAAACCGACCTGGGCGAATATATCCAGCAACTCGACGGCGAAGCGCCCTACCATATCGTCACGCCCGCCATGCATAAAAGCAAGGAGGATGTGGCCCGTCTGTTTGCCGACAAGCTGGGCACCGACGAAAACCTGACACCTGCCCAGCTCACACTCGTTGCGCGCGACATACTCCGAAAAAAATATGTATCTGCCGAAGTGGGCATCACCGGCGCCAACTTCCTCATCAGTGAATCCGGCTCCATCGCCATCACCGAAAACGAAGGCAATGCCCGCCTGAGTTGTGCCTACCCGCCCACGCATATCGTCATTGCCGGCATTGAAAAAGTGATTCCTTCCCTAACCGACCTTGCCCTGTTCTGGCCCCTACTTTCTACCTACGGCACTGGACAGCGACTGACCGTTTACAACAGCATCATCAGCGGCCCCCGAAAACCCGGTGAAACCGATGGTCCCGCCGAAATGATCGTCATTCTGCTCGACAATGGACGCAGCCAGATTCTGGCTAATCCGAAACAGCGCGAGAGCCTGTATTGCATCCGCTGCGGCGCCTGCCTCAATGCCTGCCCCATTTACAAGAACATAGGAGGCCATAGTTACGGAACCACTTACAGCGGCCCTATCGGCAGCGTCATCACGCCCAACATGAAGGGGCTGGAGGAATTCAAACACCTCAGCTACGCTTCATCGCTCTGTGGCGCCTGTACGGAAGTATGTGCCGTGAAAATCAATTTGCACGAACTGTTGCTGGCCAACCGAAGCCAGTCGGTACATCAGGGCGATGCGTCTTTGACTGAAAGCCTGGCCTGGAAAATCTGGCGTACCACTAACCTGCGTCGGTCCTTGATGAATCTGGGAGGCGGAAAATTGAAGAGCAGTGTGGTAAACAAACTGTTCAAAGGCTGGGTGGCCCAGCATGGGGAAATTTCCTTCAGCAAGAAGACCTTCAACCAGCTTTGGAAGGAGAGAAAGGGAACAGTCCGCGGATAAGATCTGTGTTATTTGAGTTTGTCCAGCAACTCGGGACTGTCGGGCGCCACACCCGAAGGGAAATGAGCCATCAGCTTTCCATTCTCGTCAATCAGAAACTTATTGAAGTTCCATTTCACGGATGCATCTATTACTCCGTTGCGTTCCTTTTCGCACAGCCAGCGGTAGAGCGGAGATATTGCATCCCCCTTAACAGAAGTTTTGGCAGCCATGGGAAAACTGACTCCGTAGTTTTTTTTGCAGAAAGAACTGATTTCGGAATTGGTACCCGGCTCCTGGCCTCCGAAGTCATTCGACGGGAAACCCACAACCACCAGTCGGTCTTGGTATTGCCGGTACAATTTTTCGAGCCCCTCGTATTGTGGGGTAAAGCCACATTCGCTGGCCGTGTTCACAATCAGTATTTTTTTCCCTTTGTAAGCGGAAAAGTCAATCACACCGCCCTCAAGCCCTTCTACTTTGAAATCGTAAATCGAACTTGTTTGAAAGGAAGCGGAAGGCTGGTTTGCACTCATTTTTTTCGGCTCGGGGGTTGACGCGCAGGACAGGAATAGGGCGCAGGTGGCAAGGAATCGGGTCATGATTGTGATGATTGGAATATGAAAACAGCGCTTTAGGGATTTTGTTCAGAATAATCTTTTTTATTGCCGCTGATAGCACCCGATGTCGGGCGCTCCGGGATTGCGGAGATTGTCATCGAGGTCTTTCAGAAACACCGTGGGCGCACCAAGGCCCAGCCCGGGCGCATCGGGACTGCTCGTTCTGAAATTGAAAAAATTGCGGCGGGTATCCGTGCTGTCAAACAATGGGTCGGTATTGGCAATGCACTGGTCAAGCACCACATTCGCCGGGTCGGCTTCCGATTTGTACAGGCAATGCGTGAGCAGAAAGCTGAATGAGTCGCTTCCTTCCTTCTCCACCTGCACCTCATTTTTGACAATACTGTTTTCGGCCCAGAAGATACAGTTGGTGAATTGCGCATCCATAGGCGCGGTAAGCGGCGAACCGTTGACCACCGCCGCATTGCTGGACGACAGTACAGGTTTCTTATGGCTGAAGAAAACCGAGTAGGCGGCCACGGTGCAGTTTTCGAATCGGTAAGTGCCGCCGAGCAGGATGTTGATATTGTTGCCGCAGTTGCTGATCAGGGTGTTGTTGGCCTGCACATGGCTGTTGATGCAGTAGAGGCCGGCATCGTATGCGTTGTCGACAATACATTGCTGCAGAATGAGCTTGGGCTGCTGGTTGGTTGCCTGTGCAACAGATACCAGTGCCTGGTAGGCGTTTTTCACAACTGCGAATTTCAGCACGTTGTTTTTGCTGGGTTCCCGAAAAATGATGCCGGGCCAGCTTGCGGGAAGGTCGCGGTAATCGGCATCCAGCCTGCTTCCGGTAAAAAGTACCGGCTCGGCCCGTGTGCCGATGGCGCGCAGGGTGCCGTCGACCAGCACCGGGGCGTTGTTTTCGACATAGATACGGCAACCCGCATCGATATTGAGCAGGGCGGTGGTGTCTACCGTCAGCCGGTCTATGATCACATAAGGCAGGTCGTTGATGAAATTGCGGGTACCGCGGATGGTTTCGTTCCGCAGGAAGTGCGCGTTTTGTCCGTATGCCTGCAGTTGCACGAAACGCGCATTGCCGTTCCAGGCCATGCGGATACTGTCGCGCACGAGAAAGGGCAGGTTGCCCTGAACCGGATTGATGCGCACGGTCACAAACAGGTAGAGGCTGTCGCCGGCGGCCAGCGTGAGGTTGCGGGCGGTTGGACCGGTAATGCCGTTGATATTGATCGTATAGGGAGACGCAGCTCCTCCGGAAAGGCTTATTTCATCGATGCGCAGGGAGGCATCGTTTGGATTGTATACCTTGAAGGTTTGCGTGATGGAGCCTACGGTGGTGAACACGGTATCATAACGGAGGGTATCGGTGCTGGTAGCCAATACTGCATCGGATGTTGTGGTGAAGCGGTCTTTTTTACAGGCATGAAGCAGCAATACAAACAGCAGCGCGGGCAGTATGCGGAAAAGCATGTCTCTGGCAGGAATAGTATATTGGAATAAGCGCCTAGACGTTTTTGGCTTTTTTAGTTGGTTCCGCTTCATTGATGATGGTGGCTCCTGCAGGTTTGTGCCAGTACTTGACTGCGCCCGGTTCGGGGTCGAAAAACTGCGGATGATCAAATGTAAAACAAAACCGCAATTCCCCGCAGGTATCGGTTTGTTGCGGTTTTGAATAGTTGTTGCCGCATTCAGCGATTTGATATTTTTACCGGCATTGTTTTTGCCAAGCGTCAACTTCGGTGAATCGTTGTGGGTATCCGAGTTGATTCCTGCCGGGCGGAATCAGATATTCACCATCGAGCCCTTGAGGGAGTAGGCGATAAACAAAACATCTTTTTTTGTTTGCTCGTCAATGCCGTGCTTGTCGAGTGCCATCATGATGTCGTCCACCACGTTCATGTATTCGCCCTGACTGATGTTCATGCCTTTGTGTGTTGTAGGCATGTCACGTCCGGTGTATTTTTCCGCTCCGCCGCTTCCTGAGGCCAGAAAGTAGATTAAATGCTGGCGGACTTCAGCCAAATGCTTCGGGTCATCTTTCAAAGGAAGGAACCGCGCTTTTACTGCAGGGTTTGCCATATGCAGCGCGACGATGTCGTCTACGATGGCTTCAATGCCTTTCAGGCTACCCAATCGTTCATAAAGACTTTTTTGATGTGTGCTTGTCTCCATTTTATTAAATTTATTTTTATGATATACTGAAGATAGGCATTTAAATTCCCGCAATCCGGGTTTGGCGGATTTATTTACATTTCCGTATTTCCGATGCCGGCGATGCAGCAGGGTATTTTTTTCTAAACAAAACCTGTTAGAGCAGCCTGCCCGAATTCGGGGGCATTGCGGTTAGGACTTTGAAGCCAGTGCAACGGATGCCACACTGAGGCGCACATCGGGCAGTACTGCCATTACCCTGCCTGCAGCTTCTATACTGGCGCCGGTGGTGATCACATCATCCACCAGCAACAGGTGTTTGCCCGAAAGGTGGTCCGGGTGCGGCGTTACAAAACTGCCCTCCACATTTTGCCAGCGCTCGGTGCGGTGTTTGCGGGTTTGTGTTTCGGTAAGCCTTCGCCGTACGAGCAAATGGGGCATCACGGGTAACCCCATCACAGCAGCAACCCCTTTTGCAATTACCTCCGCCTGGTTGTAACCCCGTTGCTTTTCTTTGTAACGGAACATGGGCATGGGAATGAT
>JBIIDU010000103.1:0-8241 GCA_044238165.1 Ferruginibacter sp.
CCGGCTCGACGATGACGGCAACGTGTTGCTCAAATTCGATAACGGTGCATCCGGCGTACTGATGGCTTCGCAGGTCGCGGCCGGAGAGGAGAATGCACTCCGGATCCGGATCTACGGCGAAAAGGGAGGGCTGGAATGGGCACAGATGGAACCCAACACGCTGCTGGTGAAATGGGCCGACGCCCCCACCCAGGTGCTTCGTGCGGGAGGCAATTATTCGGGCCAGCTGAGCGAATTTGCGCTATTCAACTGCCGTACGCCCGGCGGGCATCCAGAAGGCTATCTGGAAGCCTTTGCCAATATCTACCGCAATTTCATGCGTACCCTCACCGCCAAAAACGAGGGCAGAACACCCTCTGCGTTTGAACTGGATTTTCCGGGAGTAGAGGACGGCGTGCGGGGTATGCGATTCATCGATACGGTGGTGGCTTCTTCTCGGAGCAGTGAAAAATGGACCGAATTCCCCGGACGCTGATTTCCAGCAGCTCCATCGGGAACGTACAAGATTAACGTCAATAAGCACACGAAAAATTTATTCCCTTTACCATCAGCCCCTGCACCATATGCAAACCATTCAAGGTCCAGGCATTTTCCTCGCCCAGTTTCTGGACCAAAAGCCTCCGTTCAACAACCTCGAAACCATCTGTTCCTGGGCTTCCGGCCTGGGCTTCACCGGCGTGCAGCTGCCTGCTTGGGACAGCCGATGCATCGATCTGAAGCTGGCAGCAGAAAGCAAAACCTATTGCGATGAATTGAAAGGCACCGTTGCCCGTTTCGGAATGACCATCACCGAACTCAGCACGCACCTGCAGGGGCAACTGGTGGCGGTTCATCCGGCCTACGATGAACTCTTCAATGCCTTTGCACCCGCCGAACTGCACGGAAATCCCAAGGCCCGCACCGAATGGGCCGTCACGCAGTTGAAATATGCGGCCACGGCAAGCAGGAACCTGGGTTTGCGTTCGCTGCCCACCTTCAGCGGATCCTTGTTGTGGCACACGTTCCATCCCTGGCCGCAACGGCCCGAAGGACTGGTAGACGCGGGCTTCACCGAACTCGCACGCCGCTGGATGCCCATTCTGCAGCACGCGGAGGAATGCGGAGTCGATATCTGCTACGAAATCCATCCGGGCGAAGATCTTTTCGACGGCATCACCTATGAGATGTTCCTCGAAAAAGTACGGAACCATGAACGTGCCTGTCTGCTGTACGACCCCTCGCACTTTGTATTGCAGCAACTCGATTACCTACAGTACATCGATTTTTATCACGAGCGGATCAGGGCCTTCCATGTGAAGGATGCCGAGTTCAATCCCACGGGCAAACAAGGCACTTTCGGCGGGTACCAGGGCTGGCTGAACCGTGCGGGTCGTTACCGGAGTCCCGGCGACGGCCAGGTCGATTTCGGAAAAGTGTTCAGCAAGCTGACGCAATACGGATACGGCGGCTGGGCGGTGATGGAATGGGAATGCTGCCTGAAACACCCTGAAGACGGGGCCCGGGAAGGAGCCGAATTCATCCGGAAACACATCATCCGGGTAACGGACAAGGCGTTTGACGATTTCGCACAAACGGCACAGGACCGGAATTTTCTGAACCGGCTGCTCGGGCTTCGTGATGCGGAGCAATAATTTTCATACGGACCTTATGTTCTTTACCGGAAATTGCTGAACTTCCGTTGTGAATTCGTAGTATTTGGATTTATAAAAATATCTTCAACCATGAACAAATATCTGATTGCCCTGTCGCTGGTAGCTGCCTTTACCGCATGTGGTGAGGGCGCGGGCGGAAGCGGCGCCAATGCAAAGAAAGATGGCACCCAAAGTCCTGAATATCTTTCCGGGAAAACCCTGGTGGAAAATTCGGGCTGTGTGACTTGCCATAAAGTGGCGGAACAATCGACCGGGCCCTCGTTCCAGGCCATTGCCGCCAAGTATCCAAACAATGTGGAGACCTATGAACTGCTTTCCTCCAAGATCATCAAGGGAGGAAGCGGCAACTGGGGGACCATCCCTATGACAGCTCATCCGGACATCACCAACGAGAACGCGGTGACGATGGTGAAATATATTTTATCAGCCCAATAAACCACCTGCAATGAAACACCTTCTTTTTCTTACCCTGCTCGGAATAGCCGTTTCCACGATGGCCCAGCAAAAACCCAATACGCTTTCAAGTAAGGAAAAGAGAGATGGGTGGGAACTGCTTTTTGACGGAAAAACCACCGGGGGATGGCATGGTTTCAACAAAAAAAATATCGGCAGCGCCTGGAAGGTCAAAAACGGCGCACTCTATCTAGACACCACAATAAAGGACGGATGGCAGATCAAAGGCGGTGGCGATATCGTATCCGAAAAGGAATACGGCAACTTCCACCTGAAACTGGAATGGAAAATAGCGCGTAACGGCAACAGCGGTATCATGTTTTATGTGCAGGAAAAAGAGCAGTATGGTTATCCCTGGCTTACCGGTCCGGAAATGCAGGTACTCGACAATGACGGACACCCCGATGGCAAAATCCCCAAGCACCGTGCCGGTGATCTTTACGACCTGATCAAAAGTTCCAGTGAACCGGTGAAGCCGGTAGGCAGCTGGAACCAGGCTGAAATCATCTGTGATGCCGGGAAACTGACCTTCAAACTCAACGGCAAAACAATTGTGAACACCACGCTGTGGAATGAAGAGTGGGCAACGCTGGTGGCAGGCAGCAAATTCAGGGAAATGCCCGATTTCGGAAAATTCCGCAGCGGAAAAATCGCCCTGCAAGACCACGGCAATCTGGTTTCCTACCGCAACATCAAAATGCGCTCCTGGTAATAACCCCTGATGCGGAGAAACAGAGTTTGATTTGCCGCAACTCGGTCTGAAAAGCACTGATACCCATTGCCAAGATTTTAAGAAATAGAAAATAGATGCTAACGTCCTGAAGTTAAAGAGATGTAGATAGGCCTCCCCTGACCCCTCCAAAGGAGGGGAAGAAGATGCATCCTATTCCTCTGTCTGGCGCACGGGTCCGCTCTTGTGTCTGGTTGTTACCAATAGCGATTTCAAAGATTTAAAAAAATAGATTCCAACATCCTGAAGTTAGAGAGATTGGATATCTGTAATGCACCAATTTTATTGGCACAAACAGATATCACATCGGCATTATACAGGGATATTTCGATCTGGACGCTAAATCCCATTCGTGTAATTTCATTGGCCCAAACAGCTATCACATCGGCATTATACGGAGAAATTTTTCGAGTCCGTTAAGGCTGATGCTTGTACTCCGAATAAGCTATAAATCGTTTTCCGTCGAAAAGGCAGAGACCTGTTTCCCAGGTACCCACCCAAAGATTTTCCGTTTTATCTTCCAAAATTGACCAAACTCCCGGATGGCTCAGTCCGTCTTTTGTTGTAAAACAAGTGAACGATGTTCCATCATAACGGCAGATGCCATCACCGCCCATCCATAGGTTTCCTTTTTTATCTTCTATGATACGGGTAACCAAGCCGGGTAAACCATCTTTTTTGGTGAAACTTGTAAATGATGTTCCGTCATACCGGTAGGCTCCGCCCCAATTGCTGAACCAGATATTCCCGTTCCGATCCTGCATTTGAGGCCATGCCCAGTTATGCGGCTTAGGTTTTGGACTGTTTTGGAACAATACCTCCAGCTTAAGGTTGCTCACCGATTTTCCATCGTATCGATACACCCCTTCATTGGTTCGTCCTCCAAACCATAGGTTACCGGCACGATCTTCCAGGATATGTTCCACCTTGTCGTTGCTGCCTAAAAAACCGTTTACGGCCCCATCAATCATAAACGGTGTGAAGGTTGTTCCGTCATAGACATAAACACCGTCAATGGTCGCGAACCAAAGTTTTCCCGCTTTGTCTTGCAGGATATCATACACGAATTGCGTTTGATAAAACCTGTTTTCATTCGGGGGCAGGTTTTTGGGTAAGGGAATCTGGATTTTAGCAAATGCCTTGCCATCGTAAAGACAAACGCCAACTTCAGTACCTATCCAAATTTTACCATCTTTATCTTCCAGAATATCGTTGATGGAATTACTGGTCAATCCATCGGCTACCAAGAATTGTCGAAATGATTTACCATCATATTTATAAAGCCCATTCTCGGTGGATCCGAACCATAGATTCCCCGCTTTGTCCTGAAGGCCACAGCGCACATGACCATACCTGGGGTCACCTATGGTTTTTATAAGTTTGGGGTGCTCCTTATCTTTTGGCAATTCTTTTTTAACCGGTCCGTTGCAGGCAATCCCCAACAGTAGTATTGTCAGAAAAGTAAAAACATGCCTGTAGGAGATTTTTTTTCTCATTGTCCAAATAGTCTTTAATGCATTGCAACTGATTGCAGGCTCTGTTGCCGCTCTGCAAATACCACTGACAACTTTGATAAAAGTCCTCAATTGCTCAACGAGCGGTATGGCGTCCCCGGGCAAGCGGAATCCGGATACCGATGCCGCTAACGCCCGGAGTTGTGGCAGGCCCTATCTGTATGCTGAGCTTGTCGCTCACGTCGAAGGATTTCAGGTGGGCGTCCACGGTGGCATCCACCACGTTCAGTCCCCAGAAGAGTAGAAAAAAAAGTACCGCGTAATCCATATTCTGCCGGAAACTGTTGCGGTAGCTGCGAATGGCCTCCGGAGAAAGGTTCTTGAACCGCGGGTCGATCTCCGTATCATTGATCGGATTGCCGTCCATCAGCAGCCTGTAGGCATCGCGCAGGGATCGGTAGGTATCCACATTGTAAAAGTAGATGGCAGCCGTGGTACCCAGAGCACCCCATACCAGCGGCACTTTCCAGTACTTTTTGTTGTATACCTGCCCCCATCCGGGAATGATGGCGGAGCGGATGGTAGCTTTACGGGGAGAAAAATCCGCTGCAGGCTTCGATGTGTCGGATTGAAAAAAAAAGGCTGTCTCCTTAATTTCCCGGGTAAAACAATTTCCAGTCCCGATCAGGGAAAAGTTCATCAGCAAAAAAAACAGGAGTGAGGGTGTGTGGCGGAACTTCATGAATTTACATGAGCATTGAGCTTTTCGAGCAGGCCATTGAATTCCTCCAGGGAATAATATTCAAATGTGACCGAACCGCTGCCCTTGGGAGAGTGCACCAGTTTGACACGGGTTCCGAAGGAAGAAGCCAGATTGTCCTCGATCTTCTTAAACGCAGGCAACAAACCACCGCTCTTGGTTTTTTTGGTCACGGGTTTTGAGGCATAACGGGTCCTGATAAGTTGATCCGTATCCCGAACGGAGAGTTCTTTCCGCATCACTTCCGCAAAAACCATAAGTTGCTTTTCCACGGTATCGAGACCTGCGATTGAACGAGCATGCGCCCCGGATATTTTCCCTTTGCGGACGGCTTCCTGGATATCGGGGGGCAGCTTGAGCAGACGGAGGTGATTGGCAATCGAGGACAGATCCTTTCCCATGCGCTCCGCCACTGCTTCGCGGGAATATCCCAGTTCGTCGGTGAGCCTCTGGTAGCTCAACGCGACCTCAATAGGATTGAGATCGACGCGTTGCAGGTTTTCCAGCAGGGCCAGCTCCAGCAGTTCGCTGTCGTTAGCCTGGCGCACGTATACCGGTACATCCTTCAACCCGGCCATTTTGGAAGCGCGGAACCTGCGTTCGCCCGAAATGAGCCGGTAACGGCCGTTGGCCATACGGCTTACGGTCAGCGGCTGGATGATGTCGTATTGCTTCACCGATGCGGCCAGTTCCTTCAGCTGCTGTTCATCGAAATCGTAGCGGGGCTGTTTGGGATTGATGTCAATCTGGTCGAGCGGCACACGATTCACCGCAGTAGTTTTTTCCACCACTTCGGCCTTGAGCGCTCCGGCGGTGTTCACCAGATCGGTATTGATATTGTGCAGCAGGTTGCGGATGCCCAAGCCTACTTTGTCTTTCTTGTCGGGTGTGCTCATAGCTGTCGCATAAAAGATTTCGGGTATCCGTTACGGTTGGCAATCAAAGGGTTGCGGTGTATGAAAGCGCCTCTACCCTACTCAAGAATCTTATCCTCCTGGTTGATCCGGGTAAGGTTGTTCTTTTGCAGGATTTCCTTGGCCAAATTGAGGTAATTGATGGCCCCCTTGCTGTCGGCATCATAAAGAATCACCGGCTTGCCCACGCTGGGTGCCTCGCTGAGCCGGGTATTCCTGTGGATCATGCTGCTGAAAACCAGGTCGTCGAAATGGCGGCGCACTTCCGAAACCACCTGGTTGCAAAGCCGCAGACGCCCGTCGTACATGGTCATCAGGATGCCTTCGATCTGCAATTCGGTGTTGAGCCTGCTTTGCACGATTTTTACGGTATTGAGCAGTTTGCCCAGCCCTTCCAGTGCAAAGAATTCCGTCTGCACCGGAATGGCCACGCTGTCGGAAGCCACAAGTGCATTCACCGTAATCAGCCCCAGCGAAGGAGAACAATCGATGATGATAAAGTCATAATCATCCACAACCGGTTCCAGTATCCTCTTCAGTACCCCCTCCCGGTTCCGGTAATTGATCATTTCTATTTCTGCGCCGTACAGGTCTATATGGGAGGGAATAAGGTCCAGGTGTGGAATGGCCGTTTTCAGGACGACCTCGCTTGCTCCGGCCTGGCCTATCATGCAGTCGTAAAGGCTTTTGGTAATGTTGTGCAGGTCAAAACCCACACCCGTGGTACTGTTGGCCTGCGGGTCGGCATCCACCAGCAAGGTGCGAAATTCGAGTACAGCAAGGCTTGCCGCAAGATTTATTGCCGTTGTGGTTTTGCCTACCCCTCCTTTCTGATTGGCGATGCCAATGATTCTTGCCATTTTTTGTATCCGTTTAAGGCGGCTCAGGCACCCGCTTGAAAAACTTCCGGTCACCCTTTCAAAGATAAGATTTGAATGCGGTTTTATGCCGATTAATTCAGTCCATACCGCTACCGGAAAGGCAAATTTAAATCAAGCGGTCAAACCAAGAACAAAGCGTGTGTCAATCTTGTTAACTTTGGAAAGCAATATAATAATCAATGAATCTGATCATATCCGCATCGGGAAGGGAAGGCAGCAGAACCCAACAGATATCCACCCTTTATCAACAATTGCTGGAAGAAAAAGGGGTGAGCAGCCGGGTATTCTCGCTGCGGGGAGTGGATGTGTTGCACCGGGACAGTGCATTCATAAAGATCGAGGAAGAAATCATTGCCCCGGCACAGAGGATTTTTTTCATTGTACCGGAATACAATGGAAGTTTCCCCGGAATACTCAAATGTTTTATAGATACGGTAAAGAATCACCTTATCTGGAGCCACAAAACAGCCCTGCTCACCGGGGTATCAACGGGAAGGGCGGGCAACCTCCGGGGTATGGACCACCTGACCGGAATTTTACACTACCTGCAGGTAACGGTTTACCCCAGTGCCCTTCCGATTTCAGGTGTTGGCAAACTCCTGAACGAGCGGGGAGAACTGTCCGATGAAAATACCCTCAAAGCCATTCACCAACAACTGGACGGGTTTCTGGAATGGAGCAGGCAACATTCCCCATTCAATCAATCCCATTAACCTCTTATGCGCTCTCCCGCAGGTGCCCTGATTTTCATTGCACTTTTTCTCTTACTCGACACTTATGTCTTTCAGGCGATAAAATCCGTAACAGTAGCTTCCGGCCACCGTTCCAGAATGGTAGTTTACGGTATTTACTGGCTGCTCACCTTGCTGACACTGTGCGGGTTCGTATTGTTCATATCCACGGGACCGGGATTTCTGCCTAAAAATGTGCGGACCTATCTGTTCGCCATCATCATAGGACTTTTTCTCGCCAAATTCGCGGCTATTTTCTTCATCCTGGTCGATGACCTGAGAAGGCTTGTAACCTATGTTACACTCAATTTTTTCTATGGCGGAAAGAATGAGCCGGCCATGGGTGCCGATGGCATCAGCCGCTCGGTTTTTCTAAGCTGGCTGGGGCTTGCCGCAGGTGGTGGCGTATTCACGACACTGCTCTACGGATTCAACAATATTTACCGGTACAACGTGAAGAACGTCAAGCTTTTCTTCGATAACCTGCCGGCAGGGTTCCGGGGAATGCGCGTTGTGCAAATCAGCGACATACACTCCGGAAGTTTTACCCATAAAAAATCAGTGGAGCAGGGCCTTGCGCTGATCAAGGCACAAAACCCCGACCTGATTCTTTTCACCGGCGACCTTGTGAACAATCTTGCGGAAGAAATGGACGGGTTCAGGGAA
>JBIIDU010000172.1:0-5242 GCA_044238165.1 Ferruginibacter sp.
CCGAACTGATCGACGTGTTGAAGCAAAGCGATGTTTTTGTACATCCTTCCTATATCGATAACAGCCCCAACAGCGTCTGCGAGGCTATGCTGCTCAGTATGCCCGTCATTGCTTCCTCGGTAGGCGGTGTGCCTTCCCTAATCACCCACAAGGAGTCGGGCATCTTGTTTAACCCTTATGACCGCTTTGATCTGGCCGGCTGGATCCATCACCTCATGAGATTTCCTGAAAAAGGTATAGAGTACGGACAAACCGCCAGGGAGATAGCCCAAGAACGACACAATCCGGATAAGATCCTCAAAAATCTGCTTGAAATCTATAGTTCAGTTATTCAAAAAAGCTGAGCGAAGGCGGATTCTTAAAATATAAAAACTCGACAGAACATCAACCCGAAGAAAAATTCAATTCTTCTCCATCTGCAATGATTCAATGAGCCCGATGGACAAACTGATCACTTTCTTGCGCTTCAAACAATTCTCCCGATGAACAGGCTCAATATCATTCTCCTGAACATCAATGCCTACGCAGGCTATCCGGGCAAGGATATGGCCGGTGCCATGCGTGTCCGAAACATCTTTGACCCCCTTGTCGAAGACCCGAACATACAAATCGCCAATCTCATTCCCCTGAACCTGCTAGAACTGCAATATCAGAATGACCGAAGCACACAAAGGCGGGAAATTGACTGCCTGAGCATCGGATACACAAAAATCTATAACCCATTATCCCTTTGGCATTACTGGAGAAAAGGCTGTTCTTTTATCAGCCAACGCTTTGATAAAAAAAACTGTAACATCATCTACAATTACGAATCCCCGGATATCCGCAACATCATCTTCCTGCTTTACGGAAAATGGAAGGGATACCGGATCATCGTAGACATTGTGGAAGATAAAGCGCATGATCACCGGAAGCGATTGAATGACAAAATACAGGTAGCGCTTTCGCTGATGATGCTCAAAAGCCTGCGCCATTATGCCGATGCAGTGTTGGTCATATCAAGCCACCTGTTTAATAAGCTTCAAGCCTACACCCAGAAAAAACTTCCGGTGATTCTGCTGCCTGTATCCGTAAACATGGAGCGATTGCTGTCTCAGAACCCTGAGAAAAAACAACAAGGCCCCTTGAACATTTTCTACGGCGGCTCCTTCGCACCCAAAGACGGCCTAGACCAACTCATCAAGGCATTCAAAAGCCTGAAGCATACAAATCGCCCTGCCAAACTGATCCTCAGCGGCCGAGGACGCCCCGAAGACATGAAAATTGTTCTCGATGAAATTTCGAACCACCCCGGCATCGAATACAGGGGATTTCTGAGCACAGCGGACTATTTCCAGACGCTCCAGGAGGCAGACATCTGCTGTATGACCCGGAACAACTCGGCTTTTGCCAATGCCGGCTTCCCATTCAAACTGGGCGAATTTCTGGCAGCAGGAAAAGTAGTCATAGCGTCCGAAGTAGGTGACGTCAAACGATACCTGACCCATTTGAAAAATTCTTTCCTGATTCAACCGGGTAATGCGGAAGCCATTGCAGAAGCCTTGACGGAGTGCATCAACCGATACGACGAACTTTCAAAAAGCATGGGGCCTGCCGCACGGGAAATAGCTGAAATCCATTTCAGCGCCAAAAAATCTTCAAACCGGGTAAAACAAGTGATTGCATCCCTTTGTGGAAAGCCCTGAGCTCCCTATGGTATTAACGGAAAAATCCATCGCATTCGTCTTCAGCGGTCTTTATGTGGGCGGAGCCGAAAAATTCGGCATCACCCTGGCGAACCGCTTTGCCGCTGATGGGATACGCACTTTCTTTATTCTCTTCGAGAAAATCGACAGCCCCTACTACCGTCTGATTCACCCGGAAATTACGCTGATCCATGTGGAACGAAAATCGAAGTACGACCTGGTTTTCCATAAGAAGTTTGAAAAGATCCTTGAGCAGCATCGCATCAGCGATGTCTTGTTCTTCTGCCTGAAACCGCTCCTGCTCACCCGGCTGTTTGCGGGCAAGAAGAGCACCGGAACAAATTTCCACATCACACTGCACAGTACGATTCCTGTCAATTACAAAGAGTATTTACGAACACGCATCCTGCTCGGTTTTGTAAAAAAGTCCGATAAGACAATTTTCATCTGCCGGAACCAGCGTGACTATGTAGGTAGTAGATACGGCTTCAAACCGATAAAGCATACGGTCATTTACAACGGGGTTGACACCAGTTATTTCAACCCAAAAAAATTCAACCCTGCTGTAAACAAAAGAGAACAGATGGGGATTCCGCAAAACCATAAGATCATTTTACTGGTGGCCACACTCAGGCCCGAAAAAGGTCACAGGGATGCGATCCGGGCGCTCAAACACCTCCACACCCATTTCCCCGGCCAACAGCACACCCATCTTGTATGCACCGGCGGAGGACCGGCCGACTATATGGAAAGCCTGATCCGAGAATCGGAAAGCCTGGGCGTGAAGCAATACGTGCATCTGGAAGGCAACCAACCTGATGTTCGCCCCTATTTTTCAGTTGCCAACCTGTTCACCCTCACATCAGTTAGTGTGGAAACCTTTTCCATAGCTGCACTGGAAGCCATGAGTTTCGGACTACCCATATCCCTGACCCGCATCGGAGGGGCGGCCGAAATGGTTTTCGAAGGCATCAACGGGAATCTTAGCGAGCCCGGAAATCCGGCATCCATTGCCGCATCCTGGAATGAATTGTTATCGAAACCCCTGAACCGTGATAAGATCCGTGAAAAAATGATCGAACTTTTTTCGCTGGACAAAACTTTCCGGGCATACCGGCAATACCTGGACTATCCTGAGCAATAAACACACTTGAACACCCCATACAATGAATTGCCCAACTGTTCGTTTTTAATTCCAACATACCGGAATAAAATCCCGTTGAAAATCCGGAAGCGTCAAGATGCATATTTTAGTGGCTAACTGGTCGTGGTACCCTACCGGGGGTGACTGGACCTATATCGACAACCTCTGCAGGCTTTACGAGAAGCATGGCCATACCGTAATTCCGTTCAGTACGCATCACAGCAAGAACTTCAATACCCCGTTCTCCGAATACTTTGTCAAAAGCTATGACTTCAAAGAGCTGAATAAGAACAAGAGCCCGGCAAACGCCTTAAGAGCGGTAAAAACATCCGTAAGAGCGGGGGATGCGGTCAAGAAGCTGAACAGTCTTCTGGATAAATACCCGGTCCGGCTGGCGCATCTGCATAATATCCACCATTACCTTACGCCGGCCATCATAGAGGTACTTCACCGGCGCGGCATCAAGATCATCTGGACACTTCACGACTACAAGATCATCTGTCCGGAAAACTCCTTTGTATCCAACGGAAAAATCTGCGAAGCCTGCCTTGGCGGAAGATTTTACCATTGTGCAGCCAACCGCTGCAAGAAAAATTCACGGGCAGCCAGCCTGCTGGCAAGCATTGAAGCCTACTACTATCACCGCAGAAAGACGTACACGCTTGTGGACTACTACCTCTGCCCCTCCGAATTCCTGCGCCAACAGTTCATCCGATTCGGATTCAGTCCGGAAAAGCTGGTTGTGACCAATCTTTGCTATGATATCAACCTTATTGACAAATTCCTGACGCAACCAAAGAATCCAACAACGGACCGGTACATTTTATACGTGGGCAGACTGGAAGTAATCAAAGGCCTGAAAACGCTGATTCGGGCAGTTAAGGACACACCGGTAAAACTCCGAATTGCCGGCACCGGACCTGCGGAAACAGAATTAAAAACTCTTGCCGGATGGCCCGAAAATCCCAACGTCGTTTTTGAAGGATTCTGTCCGAAAGAAAAGGTGTTTGAACTGACGCAAAACGCACTATGCGGTGTCTGCCCTTCCGAGTGGTATGAGAACCTCCCCTATTCCATTTCCGAAACTTTCCTGTTTGGCAAGCCGGTTATAGGCGCAAGAATCGGCGGAATACCGGAATTGGTTGTGGACAGGGAAACAGGTCTTCTTTTTGAATCCGGAAACCCGAAAGACCTCCGGGACAAACTTTTGTACATTTGGCAGCACCCGCAAGAAGCGGAAACAATGGGAACAAATGCCCGGAAACACGCGGAGGCGATGTACACGTTCAACAACCATTGGAAAAAACTGGAACCCATCATACAGCATCTAAACATCTAAAGAATGGCTACAAAAAAGAAAATCTACATGGCAGGCTGCGGAGGAATGCTCGGCGAAGCCTTCTACCACCAGTTCAGGGAAGACTACGAGATCAAGTGCACCGACATCGATGTCAATGAGCACTGGCTCTCCTATCTTGATTTCAGGGACCTGAACGCCTACCGGAAAGAAATACTCGAATTCAGGCCCGACTACCTCTTCCACCTGGGCGCCTTTACCAGCCTCGAATATTGCGAAGAACATCCGGAAGAAACCTACGCTACCAACACCATGGCTGTGGAAAACGCCGTCTATATCGCAAACGAACTCGATATTCCGCTACTGTACATCAGCACCGCAGGTATCTTCGACGGAGCCAAGGAACTCTACGACGACTGGGACCAGCCCAATCCTCTGGGTGTTTACGCAAGAAGCAAGTACATGGGTGAACGGTTCGTATGTGAAAATGCCAAAAGTTTCCTCGTATGCCGGGCCGGATGGATGATGGGTGCAGGACCGTCGAAAGACAAGAAATTCATCCAGAAACTGATGAAGCAACTCAAAGAGGGTAAAAAAGAATTGTTCATTGTGGACGACAAGGATGGCACCCCCACCTACACCCACGATTTTGCCAAAAATGTGCGGGCGCTGATCCAAGAGGAATACTGGGGACTCTACAACATGGTGTGCAGCGGACAAACCAGCCGCATCGAAGTGGCTGCTGAACTGTTGCACATCCTGAACATGGACGGGCAAGTGAAAATCACCGCCGTCAAATCCGATTACTTCAAAGCAACCTATTTCGCGGAAAGACCCCCTTGCGAACGGCTGGTCAACCGCAAACTGAATCTCCGCAACCTGAACCTGATGCAGGACTGGAAGACCGCCCTCAACCAGTACATCGAACGCTACTACCAGGGATATCTATAACCCATGAAGCCACTCAGAATTGCCGCCTTCGGAGGCTTTCGGTCGATACCCCCCAAAGCAGGTGCAGCAGGATCCGATAAATTCGCTTTGGAACTCTATCCGCGCATCGCCGCCCGGGGGCATCGGATGATCGCTTACTGCCGCATCTATCCCGGAGACAAAGAA
>JBIIDU010000301.1:0-2960 GCA_044238165.1 Ferruginibacter sp.
ATACGCTGGTTCATTCCGCAAAATCGACTTTTGACATCATTTTCAGGAACACGGCTGATGTGGTGCACCTGCATAGCGGAGCCAACAGCATATGGGCGCTCTTCCTCCGGATAGCGGGTAAACAGGTGGTTGTGACGCAGTTCGCCATGGACTGGAAAAGAGACAAATGGCCCTGGTACGGAAAACTTTTTTACCGTGTCTCCAACTATCTGACCGCCTATTTTCCCAATGCCGTTGCCTTTGACAACATCTTTACCCGCGACTACTTTGAGCAGAAATTCAAAAAGAAGTTTGACTTCATCCCCTACGGATCGGAGGTACCTGCGCCCCCGGACAATACGGAAATCCTGAAAAAAATCGGCGTGGAGCCGCAACAATATTTCCTGTTCGTGGGCCGCTTCATCCCCGACAAGGGATTGCATCTGCTGAAGGAAGCCTTCACCCTGTCGGACACCAAAAAGAAACTTGTGCTGATTGGAGGCTCACCGAATCCCGGACCCTATGAGGCGGAAATCAAAAACACATCCGATTCCCGTATCATTTTCCCGGGGTACGTGTATGGCGATGACACCAACATACTTATTAAAAATGCCTATGCCCACATACAGCCTTCGCTGATAGAAGGGCTTTCGCCGGTCGTATTGACTGTAATGGGTCTGGGCACACCGCTCATCTGCTCGGACATCGTGGAAAACACCTTCATCTGCGGTGAACATGCAACAACATTCAAAAGCGGTGATACCGCAGATCTGAAGGAAAAGATTTACTTTGCCCAACAGCACCCGGAAAAAATCCGGAATATGGCTGAGCAGGGTATGCACGATATCAAAAAAAGATTCAACTGGGATAAGATCACAGATCAGTACCTTGACCTGATGAACAAAAAATAATTTATGCAAAAAATAGCCTTGATCGGTGCCGGAAAGATGGGATTGTCCCACCTCTCAATATTGGGCGGATATGGTCATATGGATATTGTAGGCGTATGCGACACCTCGAAGATGGTGACTGACTTCCTCATCAAAAACGGAAAATTCAATTGCTTCTCCGACTATCAGAAAATGATTACCCAAACCCGTCCTGATGCTGTTGTAGTGGCCGTACCCACCAAATTCCACTATACGGTCATCAAATACCTGTTGGAACGAGGTATACATGTATTCGCCGAAAAGCCCTTTTGCCTGAAATATGCCCAAAGTCAGGAACTGGTAACCCTTGCAGAGAAAAACGGACTGGTGAACCAGGTAGGTTATCACAACAAATTCATTGGCACATTCCGCGAAGTCATGAGAATTGTATCCAGCGGTGCGCTGGGCAATATCTATCATTTTATCGGCGAGTCATATGGCCCCGTTGTGGTCAAAAAGAAGTCAGACACCTGGCGGTCAGACCCGGAGGAAGGTGGCGGTTGCCTGCTCGATTATGCCTCTCATGTCATCGACCTGCTTAATGATATCGTATCACCCGTAAAATCCTCAAAAGGATCTTTGCTCAAATCAGTCTATTCCGGCAAAGTGGAGGATGCGGTGTACAGTCTGCTTGAAATGGAGTCCGGACAAACCGGCATCCTATCCGTCAATTGGAGCGATGAAACCTACCGGAAAATGTCGACTACGGTAACCCTGGTCGGAACAAACGGCAAAGTAATCGCCGATGCCAACGAACTCAAAGTATTCTTAAAAGATGATATCAACCTCGACGGTTATGAAAAAGGCTGGAACGTCCGCTATATCACCGATCTGCAGGAAGAAGTGGATTTCTATCTGCGCGGCGAGGAATATTCCGCTCAGCTCGACCATTTCGTAAAAGCCTTGTCCGGAGCGGCCCCCAACAACATCAATACCTTCAGAAGCGCCGCACAAACCGACAAGGCGATTGAAATCATCAGAAACAGTTCAAAATAAGCGACCCATGGAAAGAATCCTGTTCGGCGACAACCAGTTTTTCGCTGTCAACCATATCTCTGATGAGAAATCAAGGGCCCAGTCCATCAAATTCAAGGATGACAAAGCCATCATCAGGGTGCTTGACGATGCCAGGGCCAGCGGCATCAATACCTTCATGTGTACCACGCACGACCGGATCGCCCGCATCTGTGATATCATACGCAAGGATCCGGAAAAATACCGCGACTTCAAGATATACCCCTGCATGCCCTATGCCCACAAATATGCCAACGCGGTTACGGAACTGGGTATTGCCGGAACACTCAAACAGTACGTTCCAGGAAATTTCTTCGGTTCATTGTTCAAGGGAGGGATGGCCTTCCTATCAAAAGACTATGAAGCCATCATGGAGCTGATGATCGATTCGGAAATGAAAATGTTCAAGGGTATTCCCACCCCGGTGATTTTCCTCCAGAATGTCATTACCGACCTGCTGATCGGGCTGAGAGCTTACGAAGTGCTCGCTGCGTTCCATGCCTATATCAAAAAGAAGTACCAGGCGGAAGCCGGTTTCATCACCATGAACATGCCGAAACTCGTGGATATTCTGGAGCAGCAGGGCATTGAGAATCCCATCATCTGCGCCTCCATCAACAAGGCAGGATTCCGGATGTCGGGAGGGAAAACGCTTTACGAGAGCACCTTGCAAAAGAAACGCTTCCGGGCTGTGGCGATGCAGGTACTTGGAGGAGGGGCGATTGCTCCCGGCGAAGCGATTGAATATGTATGCGGCCTGCCGAATATAGAGTCCATCCTTTTTGGCGCTTCATCCCGGGGTAACATCGAGAATACCGTATCGCATATCAGGAACAACGACACCAAGAAGAAGTAATACGGGGAACAAAATTTCCCGAATAAGCAAGATCCGGCAGAACGCCGGATTTTTTGTTTTCAGAAACGTCCTTTTACCGCTTTGACAGTCTTGGAAGAATCTCCATTAAAAAGCCTGATGAAATAGATTCCGGGAATCCAGGCGGAGCCGAGTTCCAACGTGCCATGTGAAGGAAGCGTGTT
>JBIIDU010000104.1:0-8195 GCA_044238165.1 Ferruginibacter sp.
AACTGAATCGGAACAAATCATCACACCCGAGTACCGCTTTTTCAAATCGGCCCTCAAACGGTGGTAATGTTTTGAAAATAAGCATGAAGCCATTAACTTTGCCATCCCCATAATCGGGACGTAGCGCAGCCCGGTAGCGCACACGTCTGGGGGGCGTGTGGTCGCTGGTTCGAATCCAGTCGTCCCGACAATAAGGTCAGGCCCCGGCAATCAACGCCGGGGCTTTTTTACACTTGATCCACCTGCTATTGAACCTGCGCTTTTAGTTCCGTATCTCCCTTGCCTGGTCCATAAGTGATTTTTATCCCATCGAGTAGGAGCTTCGGAGGGAGATGGAGGGTTTAAGCCCTACAGGCTGTTTTTTTCATCATTTCCTGCCGGGCTTTACAACCGATATTGTTTACGGGGCATCCTTAATTTGACAGCCAAAAAAATGTTCCATGCCGAAGAAACAATTGGGCTTGCTGGTTGCTGAGCAAAAAATACTGAACAGGATCTATGTGGTCCGGGGCCAGAAAGTAATGCTCGACGAAGATCTGGCTGCCATGTATGGAGTGGAGACCCGCAGGTTGAATGAGCAGGTTAAGCGAAACCGGAAGCGCTTTCCAAGCGATTTCATGTTTACCCTCACCGGCAAAGAGTTTGATAACTTGATGTCGCAAAATGCGACATCAAGTTGGGGAGGAAGGCGAAAGCTGCCTTACGCATTCACAGAGCAGGGCGTGGCAATGCTATCGAGCATACTCAACAGCGATACAGCCATTGAGGTCAATATCCGCGTAATCAGGGTGTTTACAAAACTCAGGGAATATGCACTGACGCACAGGGATATTCTCATTCAGTTATCCAAACTTGAAAAAGAGGTCAAGGGGAATAGCCGGGACATATCCAATATTTTTGCGGTTTTGAAGGAGTTGATTGAAAAGCAGGTCAGAACAGCGCCCAGAAACCGTATAGGGTTCAAGCACTATGACTAGGCTTCCTCCAATAAGGAAATCGGATAGGGCGTTATACCGATTGGATATCTGTAATGGACCAATTTCATTGGCCCAAACAGCTATCACATCGGCATTATACGGAAAAATTTTTGGGCTAAAAGTAAATTCACTTTCGTATTAAAGCCTGACGGACAATTCAAAAAAATGAAAACCGGTGCTTCCCTTCGTAAGCGATCGGATAACTGATGAAAATATTCGCTTTCCCCACTTTTACTTTTCCTGACACTTTAACAGTAACCTCTTTGTTGGTCAGGGATGTCCAGCTATTTTTCAGCAGGTTTTTCATCTCCAGATCAATCACCAGCGGTATGGTGAAATCCGATTTTTTGGGAATGTTGATCTGGTAATCCTGGGCCGCTCCTCCCAGATAGGTGCCGTTGACTTCAATAGTGACGTCCGTTTGCCTGAGCTGTAAACCGAAGTTGTTTGGATTGTAGTAACGCAGATCCATCTTTACCTGTGATTTTTCAAACCCAAATTTTTGAATCTTAAAATTGGAGAAATCGCGGTACTCGATTGCCTTTGGCGTAGAGCAGGAAAAGTTCGACAGCAACAGGATTGCGCCAACAAGGAGGGGCCAGGCTGTTCGGGCTTTTTGCATCCGGACGATTTTTATGTGTGCAAATTCGGATAAATATACGGTCATTCCCGAATTTTTCTCAGTTGTAGAGGATTGCTTTTAGGAAGAAATATATACTTTAAAAATAAACATTTTAAAATATAATAAATAAATTGAAAAACAATTAATTGCAAACATTATGCTTAATTTAAAACCTGATTTTATATCTGTTCTCTCTGTTAATATTTTGAATTTTTGGTGCCGGGTGTATTGTTTTATAAAAATTATTGTAAATAAATGAAAGTCAATTTAATAAATTGATTTGCTGAAATTAATTTTCGTTAAAACGGGCGCTCCAACTTTTTCCCAAATTTTCTTCCAATAGCCTCAGGTCGAATTTTTTCGGTTTGGCATTTTGGGTTTTCAGATGCGAATTTGGAGTGCTATTTCCAGCGGCCCCCAAATGAAAAAATCAGCCATGGGGAAACTCAGTTTGTGGAAGTCGTTTTGGACGCCGGAATTAAATTACGTTATCTCCTTCTGATGATTGGGGGGAATACAGAATAGTTATTTTATTCAGTATTTGTACCATCTGCGGTGCTTGGAATTGGTAGGGAGTTACTGAACGGGTCGGATGGGTAAATTTGGGAAAGGCCTTGACGGCCGAATTCTTCCCGTGCTCCATACTATTCGCAGGAATAGGGAATATTGAGACGGGTTTTCGATGCGACATTATGGCAGGATACTGGCTTAGCGGTTGGGCTAGAAGGGGTAGCTGAGTCCGATGGTGAAGTTGAAATTTTCATATCTCCAGATCCGGTAACGTTCATCATTGATGAAATTTCCTGGGTTCTGGGGGTCGGGTACCATTTCTCCTTTTTTGAAAAGATTCCGGAAATTGATTTCAGGAATTTGCCAGCCGTTGTTCACGGTTAGATCCGGACGCTTAAACCTGAATCCAAGGTCGAAACGGAGCAGGAAAAAGTCGAAGTCGAGACGGAAGCCTGTCCCCAGTGACAATCCCATTTGTTTGTAAAGGCGTGAAGGATTCAGCGAAAACTGCAGGCTGTCATAACCTCGTTCCGGCTGGTTGTTTTTGAAGTTCCAGATATTGCCGGCATCGGCGAAAAGGGCCCCTCTGAGTATGATTGAGTTGGGTCGAATCTGCATGATGTTGTATCGGTACTCCGCATTGAATTCCAGCCGTACATCGCCCGTCCGGTCATTCAGCGTCCTGTTGTTGTAGGGGGTCAGCGGCTTGGCTCCCGGTCCGATTCCGCGTTGCGGCCAGCCACGCATGCTGTTAGGTCCACCGCCGAAATACTGCTTGAAGAAGGGGAGCGATGAGTCGCTTTTACCGATTGGAATACCGAATCCTGCAAAGGCGCGCCATGCGAATGAAGTTTTATCCCATTTCACCGTGTTTACATATTCCACAAACCATTTGATATATTGCCGGAGGTCGCGTTTGAAGTTACCGATGGTATTTAGTGGCAGCACAAAAAGAAGCGCCCCCGATTCTTCGATGTTCGCTGTAATGCTGTACTGGCGGTTGGGGTGCCTTTTGTTCACCATTTTTTGCGTGATGCCCAGGCTTCCGCCTATGATCAGCGAAGTATTGTACGAGTAACGTAAATAGGGATTTTGCTCCAGTGTGCTGTCAAAAGCGGGGGTTTTGTCGTATAGGTTGGAGTATTCTACATTGATGGGCCTGATGGTTACAATCCGGTTCCGGTTGATGTTGAACTCCCAGCCCATACCGATTCCCAGCGAAAACATTTTGAACAGGTCGATGCGGTTGATGTTGCCGATATTGCCGCTGATGAAACTCTGGTAACCGGCCAGCTTGCTTTCATCCAGGTAGGAAAGCGGATAAACGAGTTTGGGGATGGATACCGTATTGGTGTAACTGACCTCGCTGGAACTGATCTGCTGGTTCGTGCCGGAACGGTTGGCGTTGAGGTTGAATTCATAGCCTATTCGCACCGCATGGGTCATTTTCACACCTTGTTTTCCCAGATTTCTGTTTTGCAGGGAAAAGTTTGCCGAAAGCGGTAGCTGATTTCCCGGATTGCCTACGGTGACGTTGTTGGTATTGCTGTTTACCGAGTAGCTGGCTTCGACATTCGCTTCAAAGCCGAATTTTTTCGCAGGCGTGAGCTGCAGGAGCATATTGAGTTTGTCGGCACTGTCGCGGGTGATGATGCTCACATTTTGCCAGGCGCCGGTTTTGTTAAAGGCCGATATCGTTTTGTTGTTGTCTGAACTGCTGTAGAGGCTTCCAGGACGGATGTGCAGGTTGCGCAGCAGCAGATTGTTGCTGAACAATTTTTGGTCATAAAAGATATCGTAATTCCTCAGCGTATCATGTTTGTAATGTTCCTGATTATATTGCTGCCCCTGATAATCGGGATAAACCTGAACTGAGTTTATCGTGTATTTCCGCAATCTAAGGGTATCCGCAGCAGGGTTCATGATCATGGACAGGCGGATGCCCGGCTTGTCTCGTTTCCGGGTGGCTTCCTCCAGCAGCTGGAGGTTTTCAAAGGGATCTTCCCCGATTTTCGTCAGTGCCTCGATGGAAGTGTCGCCCTGCATCTTCAAATCATCGGAAGAGAATTTGTAATAGCCGTTGTTCCGGTAGATTTCCACCATCCGGATGATTTCGGCTAGTATTTTTTCACGGGTCACCGGTTCGCCGGTTTTGAGAAAACAGGCATCCAGATTTTTGAGGGCAAGCTCCTGGAGGTCGGGTCGGTTCAGAGTATAGGCAAATGTGTCGATACGTGTTACAGGGCCAGTTTTTACGTTGTATTCCACACTTACCTGGCTGAATTTGGCTCTTCTTTGGGTATCGGCCACTATGCCCACGTCGGCTCCGTAATATCCGATATGCAGCAGCGCGGCCTTCATGTTACGGGCCGATGCATTCGCATAGGCGCTGTCATAGGGTCTGGGCCTTTTCAGGATGCTGAGCACGAACATGATATCTTTTTTTACCACCTTGATACTGTCGTCAAGCTGGCCCATCAGCCTTGCCTTCAGGTTGTTTCGTTCTTCGTTTGTAAAATCACCTCCGACGATGTTGACGGTGTTTTTGTAAATATGCGGCTTGTTTTTTTGGTAATTTCGTGTGATGGTGCAGGCCGGCAGTAGAAATAAGGCTGCAACAATCGCCTGGAGAAAGGTCATCCCGTATCTGAAAGCCGCAAAACGGTTTTGGATCATTGATTTCACAGAAGCATGTTGAGCAAAACTCATTTCAGCCGCATTCGGTCTTTGCATCTCAAAAAAAACAGGGATGCAGCGGATGTTTTTATAGCCGAAGGTAGCAAAGTAGTCATGGAATTGCTCGGTTCCGGAAAATTTTTATGCAGAGAACTGATTGTAGCTTCCGAATGGCTGTCCCGTCATTCAGATGCGCCGGTTCTTGCGCACACATCTCTCATATCAGTGGCGGGGGCCGACCAACTCAACGCTCTTTCCCTGCTGCAAAAGAATCAGGAAGTGATTGGCCTTTTCCGACGGGCAATTATCCCTGACGAACCAACAGTTGAAGGCATCACCCTGATTCTCGACGGTATCCGTGATCCGGGGAATCTGGGAACCCTGATCAGGACTGCCGACTGGTTTGGCCTAGGGGCAATCATCTGTTCACATGACACGGTCGATTGTTATAATCCCAAAGTGGTGCAAAGCGCCATGGGAAGTATGGCCCGGGTGGATGTGCACTATGCCGACCTGACCGGTTGGCTGATAAAATACCCGGAAATTCCTGTTTGTGCTGCTGTTCCCGGTGGCAGGCCAGTAAGGGAACTGGGACAGATAAAAGAAGGATTCCTTATCATCGGAAGCGAGTCACATGGAATTCGGCCGGAACTGCTTTCGCTGGCCACGCAACGAGTGGGCATACCGGGCGCCGGAACAGCCGAATCGCTCAACGCTGCAGTGGCCGCAGGCATACTGTTGTCATACCTTTCCGGCCGTTGATCCGCTGACGTAGTTGAATTTGCCGGGGAAACTGAAAAGTTTAACCATCCTGACCCAAAATCCTTGGGCAATTTTTGTTTCTTTGCCCGATACATCAATTCTCCTTATGCTTAAGAAAATCGCCCTTGTGACCGGAGGTTATTCCCGTGAGTCCGTCATTTCCTATGAGTCGGCAAAAACGGTGCAGCGGAATCTGGATAGCGCCCTTTGGGAGCATTACCTGATCGATATCCGCACCGACGGATGGTTTCACCGCACTGCACAGGGTGCGGAAATACCCATCGATAAAAATGATTTTTCCCTGAAACTTGGGGATGAACATATCCGTTTTGACGCTGCTCTGATTGTTTTACACGGCACACCCGGTGAAGACGGCAAACTGCAAGGCTATTTCGATTGTATCGGTCTTCCTTACACTTCCTGCGACGCCGCCACTTCGGCGCTTACCTTCAACAAACGCTATACTGTGGCCGTAGCAGCCTTCGGAGGTATCCGGGTTGCCCGGTCGCTTCATATTTTCAGGCATAGTCCGATACCGCCCGAAGCCATTCTGGAACAATTGAACCTGCCCGTATTTGTTAAGCCCAACAACGGGGGAAGCAGCATCGGTATGAGCAAGGTCTCCGATCCTTCGGAGTTGCAGCCTGCGCTGGATAAAGCTTTCTGTGAAGATGAACAGGTGCTGGTGGAAGAGTATATCCGCGGACGCGAGTTCACTATCGGCGTTTTCCGCAATGCAGGAAAAATCTCTACCCTGCCCATTACCGAAGTGATTTCCAAAAAGGACTTTTTTGATTATGAGGCCAAGTACCATGGGGAGAGCGAAGAAATCACTCCCGCAAAGGTGGATGAAGCGGTCGCACAAAAAATCAGGGATGCGGCAATGCTCGCGTACAGGATTTTCAACTGCAGCGGTGTTGTTCGCATCGACTTCATTTATGATCCGGAAAAGGAGCAGCCCTATATGCTGGAGATCAATACGGTGCCCGGACAGAGCGAAGCGAGCATCGTGCCCCAGCAGGTTAGGGCCATGGGCTGGACACTGACCCGGTTTTACAGCGGATTGATCGAGGAATGTCTTTCAGGCCGAAAGGAGAAAACCGACTAAATTCGTACCCTTATGTTTGCGTTCATCACACGGAAACCTTTCTGGGTCAATTTTCTGGCGGCAATCGGCCTGGGTTTGCTGATCGTCTTCTTCCTGCTTCAGTTGCTGGGATGGATGACGAAGCACGGAGAGTACCTCACTGTGCCCAAGGTGAAGGGGAAAGGGACGGCTGAGGCCATCCGGCTCCTGGAAAGCCAAGGTTTTGAAGTGGTCATACAGGATTCCGTTTATACCGATTCGCTTGCCCGGGGAACTGTAATCAAGCAATTGCCTGAACCCAATTCAACTGTTAAAATCAACCGTGCCGTCTTCATCACAGTGAATCGCTATGTACCTCCGATGATTGCCATGCCTTCACTGGAAGGCAAGAGCATGAATTTCGCCATCGACATCCTCCGGCGGAGCCACCTGCAACTTCAGGACACGCTTTTTCGCCCAGATTTCATGAAGGGTTCTGTTATCGAACAGCAATTCCAAGGGGTAAGGATTTCCGCAGGCACTAAGCTGCAGTGGGGGAGTGCCGTCACCCTGGTCATAGGTGGTGGACTGCAAGATGAGAACATCCCTGTTCCTGAACTGCTCGGGCTTACCTATGGACAGGCAAAATCGCAACTCGACAGCATGGGCATCACCCTATCGCCGGTGCCCGACCTATCCGTTCGCGATACGTTGGCGGCATTCGTTTACCGTCAAAATCCCATGCGCCTGAATGACGAAAAGCAATTGAATTATATCAGGCCGGGAATGGTAATGGACCTCTGGCTTTCGCGGGAGATGATTTACCTTACCGACACTACAACACAGTCAATCAAAACCAATGCCGGTCAAAACAATAAGTCCAAGGGAATTAAACCAAAAGATTGAGCAAGGAAAAGCTCCCCTTCTGATCGATGTGCGCGAGCCCGCTGAACATGATGCTTTCAACATCGGTGGCAAACTAATTCCCCTGGGAAGTATCCAGCAGATGCAATTCGATGAAATCGAGAATGAAAAAGACAGCGAAATAGTTGTCTACTGCCGCAGCGGTATGCGCAGCATGCAGGCATGTCTGACGCTGGAAGCTGCCGGTTTCACAAATGTAACCAACCTCAACGGCGGAATGTTGGGCTGGCAGGAGATGCAAAAAAACGGTTGACTGCCGGTCACGCACAAGTCCGCAATCCTAAGATGCCCCTTCCCCTGAATTCCCAGGCGCATCCGGCTTAATGAATGTGTAACGGTATCAAGTCAAATTCAGCCCGCATCTTCCTTGATAGTTGCTTTGCCGAATAGGTGCTATATTTGATTAAAATCGATTCCACGATGCGCAAGGCTACTTCGGCCCTGGCTTTTCTCCTGATTTGTTTTTTTTCTTCTTTCGGGCAGATTCAGAACCCGATACAGCGGATCAGCTATGATATCACCGCAACACTTGACGACCGGCTGAACACTTTGGAAGGTTTTGTGCGTATTGTTTACGGCAATAATTCATCCGATACCCTCCGTCACATCTGGATCAACCTGTGGCCTAACGCCTTCAAAAACGACTATACCGCATTCA
>JBIIDU010000105.1:0-8153 GCA_044238165.1 Ferruginibacter sp.
ATTGCAACTGCTCATCATCGATCTGGATGTGCATCAGGGAAACGGAACGGCGAAGATTTTTGAACAGGAAACCCGTGTATTCACCTTCAGCATGCACGGAAAAAACAACTACCCCTTCCACAAGGAAACCAGCGACCTCGATATAGAACTCCCCGACGGCACCGATGATAAGACCTATCTGCAGCTGCTGGAAAAAAATCTCGACACCATCATTCGAAAGCTATCCCCCGACCTGGCATTCTTCCTTTCGGGCGTGGATATTCTACGCAGCGACCGCTTCGGTAAACTTGATGTGAGCATGGAAGGATGCCGTCAACGCGACCGGATGGTGTTTGAACAGCTGCGGGCATCCAACATTCCCTGTGTGGTGGCCATGGGTGGCGGATACAGCCCTGATATCCGCCAGATTGTGGAAGCGCATTGCAACACATTCCGCACGGCAAAAGATGTTTTCGGCTGTGCATAAAAAACCCGGCCCTTATAAGGACCGGGTAATTTTATAGGATTTTGCTTTTAATTAAAAATATACCGAAGCCCTAACTGGATCTGGTAACGCGAGCCCTGCCCCACACTGTTCTGGAAGGTGGAACTGAGCGGAATGCGGTTGGCCGCATCCAGATACGGGAAGGAAAATACCGGCTTACCCGCATTGGGTCCGGAGTTTTCCACCCGCAGGAAATTCAGCAAGTTGGTTCGGTTGGGTACCCTGAATATACCCCAGTTGCGGTTCAGCAGGTTGGTGAAGTTGAAAATATCCATGGTGAAGCGGAGCGTATTTCGTTTACCATTTACCGTTACATAAAAATCCTGGGTGAAATTGAGGTCAGCCCGGCTGTAGAACGGCAGCAGCAATCCGTTGCGCTGGGCATATTTGCCGCGGCGGCTACTGAGATAGGGATCCTGCTCGATGTAATAGTTGAGTTGCTGCCAGAGCACATCGGGGGTTCGGAGATCGCTGGTGCCGGTCCGTTCAAGCACGATCTCATCCTTTGCGACGGGAACATAGATCAAATCGTTGAGCAGGCCGTCATTGTTCAAATCGGCGCTGTTGGTGGGATTGGTGCCATAAAGATAGCTGGCCGTTCCTCCATTGGCTGATTCGAAATAGACACCGAACGATGTGGCATAATGCTTTGCGTATTCGAAGCGGTAGGTGGCTGCGGCCACCACGCGGTGGGGCTGATAGAAATTGGAAAACGAAGTGGCATTGTCGTTCGGATCGCCCGGCACCGGCCGGTCGCGCCATATGGACTGCGCGATGGAACCGCCGTCGTTCACGGAACGGCTGTCGCCATAGGTATAGGCGATCATCGTATACAGGTTTTTCACATTGCGCTGCAGCTGCAGGGTGATGTTATACGCATACCCCTTGCTGGTATTGCTCATGAGAATGGCGTCGGTAATGCTCGGATTGGAAGGTGTGGCGCCGCCGGCACCGCTGTAGATGAAGGGAGAACTGTAGCGGATGCGGTTGTCGTACCCGAAGAGCGGCGAGCCTGTACGCGGCAGGTTGATGTTGCGGTGATAAACGGCATTGATGTCTTTATTGTAAATACCCTCCAGTGTAGCCACTATGTTGAACGGAAGCTTGTAATCCAATGCCAGGTTGGCCCGGAAGACCTGCGGAAATTTGAAGTTGCGCTCGGTTACCGCCAGGTTATATCGTGTGTTCGACTGGGCATTGGCGGGAACATTGGCCGTAACATCCGACTGGAAGATGAAGCGCGGATCGTTGGGCGCAACGCCACCCTGGTTAGGCTGTATGACATAGGAGCCGAAATCGACACCGTTGTTGCTGGCCTGGTTGCTGAGCCATACAAAGGGAGGCGGGCCTGCGAAGACCCCCGCACCACCGCGTACCTGCAGTTTGCCGTTGTCGTTCACATCCCAGTTGAACCCTACCCGCGGGCTCCACAGCAACTGGTTTTTGGGTGCGCGTCCGGTTTCAATGCGAATACCGTCGCGGTATACCAGTGAATCGGCATTGGTATTGGCCACGAAATTCTGGTCAAACACCTGCATGTCGGCCCGAAGACCCAGCGTGAGGCGGAAATTATTGGTGACATTCCATTTGTCCTGTGCAAAGAATCCGAATTGCGCAACATTCAGCCGGGCATAAGGAAACTCCCCACCTTTTCGCGCCGAATACTGAAGGGCGTAACGAACGGCATTGGCCCTACCATCATTCACATTGGCATAAAAGGAATCCACATTGGCGAAGCGGTAGTTGCCATAATAGTTGGGAGCGAATCCATTGAGGAACTTGTTGAACGTATTCTGTGTTCCGATATTGAACGTATGCTTCCCCTGAAAAATAGTTACGATGTCGTTGATCTGCCAGGTGTCGGTATTGAGCTTGTTGTTGGCGGTGAACGGCTCATATCCGAAAGAGGTGAGCGAAGCACCCTGGCCGTTCATGATGTCCACCATGGGGAAAACGCCGCCCGGGCTGCTACGGAAATCACGCAATTGATTATATCCCACCTGCAGCTTGTTGGATACCTTTCCGGATATTTTGGTGTTGAGCTCAGCGATGATGATGTTGAAATTATTGTTGATAATGTAGGAGGAAGAGAAGAAAGGCATACCGGTGATGCTGGGTGAGCGGCCGTTGGTAGGTGCGCCGCTGCTGCTGGGCGCCACGTTCCGATATGATTTCAGGTAATAATAATTTACATTGAGCGTGTTGTTCTTATTGATATTGAAATCAAGTCGGGCAGTGATCTTGTCGCTGTAGGTGTCGAAAGTATAGTTCTCATAGGCACCGGGATCGTAGTTGAAGCGGCTGACCAGGAAATTACGCAACGAATCGAGGGTAGAAGCCCGGGCTCCCGATACGATATTGTCGGCGGGTGCTCCGTTGCGGCTGGCGATCCGCGAACTGGCGGGTGCGCTGATACGCTCCTGTTCGCCGCTCAGGAAAAAGAACAGTTTGTTTTTGATGATGGGGCCGCCGAAAGTGATACCCCGGTTCGAAAAATCAAATTCCTGACGGGCGATCGTTGAAGCGCCCACTTTGAGCCCGGTGAGCGAAGGCGATTTCAGAAAATAATATACCGACCCCTTGAACTCATTGGTACCGCTGCGGGTTACGGAATTGATGCCGGCACCGGTGAATCCGGCCAGCGTCACATCATACGGCGCTATGTTCACCTGGATCTGGTCGAGCGCATCGATGCTGATGGGCTGCGAATTGGTCTGTCCGCCCAATGATCCGGCCAGCCCGAAAGTATTGTTGAAACTGGCACCGTTTACGGTTAGATTGTTATAGGAGCCACTGCGACCGGCAAAACTGTTCCCGTTGGCCGTGGGTGTGAGCCGGGTGAAGTCGGACAAAGAACGGTTGGTGGCCGGAAGTCTTTCAATCTGGGGACGGGTGATCACTTCTGCCGAACCGGTGCGGCTGCGGCTGAACACTTTGTCACTTTTCACAGAAGAAACCATAACCTCGGCAAGCCCCACATCGGCGGGCTTGAGTTGGAAATCGGCCTTGAAGGCGGTGCCCAGTGTAAGGAAGATGTCCTGCTGCACTTCTTCCCGGAACCCGGAATAGGAAACCGTTACTTTATAGGGACCGCCTACACGCATGTTGGCGATATTGAAGCTGCCGTTTTTCCGGCTCACCGTTGAGTAGGTGGTTCCGGTAGGCTGGTGCACGGCGGTGACGGTAGCTCCGCTCAATGGCGTTGTGGCAGAAACAAAACCCTGCAGTTCGGAAGTGGTTTCCTGGGCAAAAACACCCAGGCAAACAAAACAGGCAGCGAACAGTAAGAGGTAATTTTTCATTCTGTGGTTTTTTTGGCGTAAAGGTGCGTTATAAATCGGAAAAATACCAAGAGCCGGAATTAATTTAAAATGAACGATATCACTTGAATTCCGAATAAATGGCATCCGTGCACAGTTGATTGCAGGCATCGTACCTTTGCCGGCAAATTGAAGACCATGCTCGATACCATAGAAAGTGCCCTGGAAGATATCAGAAAAGGTAAACTGATCATTGTGGTGGATGATGAGGACAGGGAGAATGAAGGTGACCTGGTCACGGCAGCTGAAAATGTTACGCCTGAAACCATCAACTTCATGAGCAAATACGGCCGGGGACTGATCTGCGCGCCACTTGACGAAGAAATCTGCGACCGGCTGGAGCTGCATCCGATGGTTACCGACAACACTTCCCTGCATACCACCCCGTTTACGGTAAGCATCGACCTGCTGGGGCATGGGTGTACTACCGGAATTTCGGCATCCGACAGGGCCAAAACGGTTCGTGCACTGGTTGACCCTGAATCGCGTGCCTCCGATTTTGGCCGCCCCGGGCATATCTTCCCGCTTCGGGCAAAAAAAGGCGGCGTCATCCGCCGTTCGGGCCATACGGAAGCTACGGTAGACCTGGCCCGCTTATCGGGCTTCCAGCCGGCCGGTGTTCTGGTGGAAATCATGAGTGAAGACGGATCGATGGCACGGATGCCTGCACTGAAGGAACTGGCCCAAAAGTTTGACTTGAAAATCATTTCCATACAAGACCTCATCGCTTACCGGCTCAATAAGGAAACGCTGATCAGGATGGAGGAATCTGTGAACATGCCCACCGAATACGGGCAGTTTGAACTGATTGCCTTCCGCCAGCTCAACACCGGCGACATCCATCTGGCAATAAAAAAAGGGGAATGGAATGCCGACGAAGCCGTTCTGGTGCGGGTGCACAGCAGTTGTGTCACCGGCGATATCCTGGGTTCACTGCGATGCGACTGCGGCGACCAGCTCCACCTGGCCATGCGCAGAATCGAGCAGGAGGGAAAGGGGCTTGTACTGTATATGAATCAGGAAGGTCGGGGAATAGGCCTGGTGAACAAGCTCAAGGCCTACAAACTTCAGGAGCAGGGTTATGATACGGTGGAAGCCAATCTGAAACTGGGCTTTGGCATGGATGAGCGCGATTATGGCGTAGGCGCGCAGATTCTCCGGCATCTGGGCATCGGCAAAATAAGGCTCATGAGCAACAACCCGCGCAAACGCGCCGGATTATCGGGCTATGGACTGGAGATTGTGGAAACAGTACCCGTGGAAATCAAGGCCAATCCCCACAATGAAAAATACCTTACCACCAAGCGCGACAAGCTGGGACATAAAATCATGAGCAGGGGCGGACAGGAGTAACCGGAAATATCTTTTTCTTTTTCGATACAGCTACTTCCGTTTGAGCCTGCGCAGCGTCTGGCCGTAATCATTTTCTGTCGTCGTGCATCATTTTTGAAAACAGGCCGAAAAAGCTTTCTGCATCTTTGCGGTAACTGAGCCGTGCCCCGGTGCGTATCCGCTGTCCCACCATGTCCACATTCGTCCTGTTGAACGCCACCACCCGTACCCGGCCATCACGGCTCAGGATCCATTCGGCAGTGAAGTCCGGTGTTATCAGCACGTTGTTGGCTCGCCCAAGGTTGACATAGGGATTATTGTAATCGAGGTTGAACCCTGCGGTGATGATGAGCCTTCCGTTGAGTAGGGTGTACACCAGATTGCTCTTGGCCGCAGCCTGGAGCCTTTCCACATTGTCCTGGAGTTCAGCATTATTTACCCGGGTCATGCTCGAATTGACATCGAAATTGAAATCAAGGTTCTTGACATACTTCTGCAGCACTTTATTGAAAAAACCTGAAACGGCGCCGGATACCACACCGCCGATGGTACTGGCAATCACATTGTAACCCACACCCGCCGTGATGATTCCCTGGTTGCTGGAGGCGTTCAGAAAGGTATTGAACAACAGGATGGAAGTCACCTGTTTGTTGAGTTCATTCTTATCCTGCTGGAATTGATCCAGCCGTTTCACGATTTCGAAATTGTTGCGCACAGCACTGCCTTCAGGAAGGCGGAATTCGAAATCAATGGCGGGTTTCAGCAGCGTTTCAGTGAGGTGGGCTACAATCAGTATGTTGTCTCTCTGCTGGAAGGTGCTTGACAGGTTGCTGAAATCCACCTTTTCCGCCTCATATTCGGTGATGATGTCGATCTTGGCATTGTAAGGATCACCGCTCCACACAATACTGCCGCTGCTCACCTTGAAATATTTTTGCAGCACTGTCTGGAAATTGAACTTGTAATCTCCTTTCACAATATCATAACGTCCCGTCAAGGTAAGCGGCTCCCGGTTTCCCACGCGGATGTTGATCTGGCCATTGCCCACTCCTTTGATGACATCGCCGGTCGCTTCATCCAGAATGACATCGATCTTGCAGGAGGGATTGGCCTTGATATCCATATTCACCAGAATACGGCTGCTGAGTTTGCCGGTAACACCCGTCTCCATTTCGTTGCCGTACTGGATGAAATCGATATAATCGATGTTGCCGGTTTCGACACTGCTGCCGCTGAGAATGCTGATTTGGCTGGTATCGTTGATGGAGGGTTCTCCGGCGATGTCCATGACCATATTGTCGGCAGAACCGTTGAGCATAAAACTGGCGGAACCGATCACCTTGCCGTAAAACTGGTTGTTGTCTTTTTTTGTCGTATTAAGCAGCAGAAGACGGTCGGCTGTGAACCGGATGCTGTCGAACTCGATCTGGTCGAAAAAACGGTGATACATCCTTCCGCTGAGCCGGGCACGGTTGCCCAGTGTATCATAGAGTACCATATTTCCAAAATCCAGTTCATCGGCATTGAACACCACGCTTTCATTCCTGATGAGATAACGGCAGCGGGTATAGTTGACCACCAAAGAGGCATCGGTGACGTTCACCAGTCCGAGCAAACGGGTCTCCGAACCGTCGCGCACAATCTTGAGGTCGCGGGTATTGGCCTCGCCCCGGATTTCGCTGAACACATCACCCAGATAGGCATTGAGCAGGGAAAGGTCCATTTTCTCTGACTGTATCGATATGTCGGTATTGCGCCCGGTACTGTCATGTGTGTTGATTTTACCTTCCGCTACAAACCTTGCCTTCGGATTGTCGGCAGAAGCCTTGAATTCCACCATCCCGGAACGCATATCGTAACGCCCGCTGCCTTCCACCAGGCCGAGTGAATCGCCATCCACACGCAGTTTTTCCACCTTCGCCGAATAATCGATCTGCGGTTTGCCGAAAGGATCGGCGATACGCACGTCGCCGGTCACCACCCCTTCCAGCCTGGGGTTGGTCAGGAAATAGGGCAACACATCTTCAGCGTTGATCTTCCTAAGCGCGATCAGGATATCGTTCATGTTTTCCCGGTCCTCGGAAGGTGCGGTAGACAGGGTAAGTTGCTGGTCGCCCTGTACGAAACGCACGTCATTTGCAGTTATCTGGTTGTTGCGGATACTGATCTGGCCATCTTTTTCAAGTTGCCACTTCTTGTCATTGATAATAAAAGAGGAAGGGGAAAAGTCGACGCTGACTCCGTCTTCCAGCGTATGGACAAGAGCGTTGATGGATGCTCCGGAAAGCGTGTGCGTGGCACTGGTATGGAGGCTGACATGGGAACTGTCATGCGCCGATCGCACGTACAGGTCTGCCGACGGTAGGTGCAGTGTATCATTAATTTCGATTTCCTGCACCTTCACTCGGGTAACCAGTGAATCGAAATTTCCCTTCGCGTCCAGGGAGATGGCGTTGAACACCCTTCCGTCGTAACTGAATCGGGGAACAGAGGCTTGTACATTGAGATCGTTGGTATTCAGCCGCAGGCTCCCGGAAATATCACTGTTGTTGAATCCGCGCAACTTTGTGTCGAGCAGCATCACATACTGCTCTACCTCCTTGGTGCGGATATGAAAGTCAAAATCCTGATTCAGCAATGCATATCGGGGTGCTTTCACATAAGCAGGATAATAACGGGTAAGGAACAACTGGAACGCACCGGGCAGACTTTTGATGGAAAAGCGCCCGCGGACACGGGCATCAATTTGATTGGACTGGAGGGTGAGCAGCTTTTCGCCGTCTTCGATGGAGGAACGAAGCACAACCGAATCAATCTTCATGGAGAGTCCGTCATGTTCAAGAAAGGCATCGGAAACGCGGGCAGAACCCAGGAAATTATCAATGTTATTGCCGGTAAAACTGAAGCTAAAAAGACCGGTAAGGGAAAACCGGTCGCTGGTAAAGCCCAGATTCCTGAAATCGGACTTTGAAAGTCGGGCATCGAAAAAGAATTCAGGATTACCGGGATTGAGCTGG
>JBIIDU010000106.1:0-8107 GCA_044238165.1 Ferruginibacter sp.
CCATTCAAAGAATATATCCCCTGATCTTCAGGCCGGTGGAAAAAAACAACCTGTTTCCATCATTATAAAGCCGGTTATTGGAGAAATTGCCTTATCTTCATAGCAATCGGGACGGATGGCATGAAAGGCTTTTCATACAAACAACCTTCCCGATTACCAGGAACAGGTCCGTTATGGACCCATGCAATTGATTATTTGATTATTCACCGAAAAAAATAACATCATGACCAGTGAGCTGATCGACAAATTCATCAAATCAAAACCTAAAAAGAACACCCGGATAAACATCCACTTCAAACAACGCGCCACGCTCAAGGGCGTGTTTATCCAATCTAAAGACTATGACGAACTGCGGGCCAAGAATTTCTGGCGCTTTGTACCCGATACCCGGCTGGCGGAATGGGAAAAAACAGGCGATAACGACCTGGGCCGCATCTTCAACGGAGCCGAGTTCACCAAACTGAGCGAAAACAATTGATTAGGCCTCCCTCAAATAAAAAACCCTGCAGCAATGCGGGGTTTTCTTTTTATCGGGGAACAATGTCCGAAGCGGTCAGTCGATACTACGGCTGAACTGCCTTCCGGTGCCGGAAGGTTGCTGCGGACGATTATTGCGGTTGTCGGGTCGGCGAGGCCGGTTGTAGGACCCTTCGCCCCTGCGCTGGCTATTGTGCTGGCCACTGTTCCGATGACCCTGCCCACGGGGCGGAGCGGGGGCAAATGGTGCGGAAATGCCGTCGGACGGATCGAAGGCGTAGGGATGGTCCTGCACCACCGGAACCGTTTTGCGTATCAGCTTCTGAATGTCTTTCAGAAAGGGTAACTCGCTGCGGTCGCAGAACGAAATGGCAACACCGCTGGCTCCTGCCCTGCCGGTTCGGCCGATGCGGTGCACATAGGTTTCGGGAACATTGGGCAGCTCGTAATTGAGTACATGCGAAAGTTCGTCGATATCGATGCCGCGTGCCGCAATGTCGGTAGCCACCAGCACACGGGTGCGGCGCTGCTTGAAATTGTCGAGCGCACGCTGGCGGGCGTTCTGCGATTTGTTGCCGTGGATGGCCTCGGCGGTAATGCCTGCTTTCTGAAGGATCCGGCAAAGCTTGTCGGCCGCATGCTTCATTTGCGTAAACACAAGCAGTGTGGCAATGGAGGAGTCCGCCAGCAAATCGATGAGCAGCTGCTGCTTCTGCGGCTTGTCGACAAAATACAGCGACTGCCGGATTGTGTCCACCGTAGAAGAAACAGGGGTCACTTCCACTTTTACGGGATCGGTAAGCAGGATATCGGCCAGTTGCTTGATTTCATCGGGCATGGTGGCCGAAAAGAACAGGGTTTGCCGTTTGGCGGGCAGCTTGACGATAACGCGCTTCACGTCGTGCACAAAGCCCATATCAAGCATACGGTCGGCCTCGTCGAGGATGAAATATTCGATATGGCTGAGCGAAACAATGCCCTGCTGCATCAAATCGAGCAGGCGGCCGGGTGTGGCTACGAGAATATCGATCCCCGAGCGGATGGCCTGCACCTGGCTCATCTGTGAAACGCCGCCGAAAATGACATGGTGGCGCAGTGAAAGATGCCGGCCGTAGGCGGCGATGCTCTCGCCGATCTGTATGGCGAGTTCACGGGTGGGGGTAAGTATCAGCGCCTTGATGCGGCGGGGAGATGCGGGCTTGTCGCCATACTGGTTGTGCATCAACTGCAGCACCGGAATGGTGAAGGCTGCGGTTTTGCCGGTGCCGGTCTGGGCGCATGCCAGCAGATCCCTTTTCTGCAAAATCGAGGGAATCGCCTGCGACTGTACAGGGGTCGGAGTGGTGTAACCCTCCTGACTCAGTGCCTCCAGGATAGGGGCAATGAGCGGTAAATGACTGAATGACATTAATTAGTTTTAAACGTGAAATTTCTGTGATAAGGCTACCTGAATTGTACGGGCACATTATCTGCCTTAGGTTAAAACAATGCTTATTTGGTAGGATTTAACTGCACAAACAGCGAGCGCTGTAACGAAAGTGATGCAAAGGTACATTTCTTTGGGGGAATATCAATAATAAATTTTAAAGCGTGCATGAATGATGTGTTGAGACGGAATTCCTCCGTGCACTTTGCATGATGAAATGATTCACGCAAAAGACACGAAGAAGGTATGCAGTATCGGAATTTCTTTGATCTCAAAAACGTCTCCCATAAGGAACGCTTCGTCACTCGGCAAACAGCACAGCCGAAACCCAACATTTCATTTCGGTTTCAGACATCCGAAAAACACATTTTTTTAAAAAAATCCGCGCACCGTCCGGCGCAACCGACTCGGCTTACCCGTTGATTGCCAATTTCTTGACAAGAAAGAACGACTGAAAGCCCCTTCCGGCAAAGGATTGCACGAGCATGAGTGTGATTTTTTTCATATAAAACGCATATTTTCACAGTACCAAAACATATAATAATGAAAAGCTGCAAAACAAATTCTCAATTCAATTCCCCCCATAACTATCTGAAACTTCCGTTAAAAAAACGGCTATGGCACCGGGTAACAACTGTGATGCTGTTGATGATTATACTAATACCCGGCATCAGCAGCGGGCAGGTAAGCTTTACCGGAACCTACAGCCAAAACTTCGATGGCATGGGAACAGGCACTGTGATTCCAGCGGGCTGGAGCCATATCGGGCGGCTAGGAGGCTCGGCCACTTCATGGACCACAAGCATCCCTTCCAGCGGCAATCCCTCCGCAGCTTCCGCCGGAACGGTGAACAACACTCTGATCAGGGCCACCAACAATTTTTCGGGAAGCAGCAATAACCAGGCCTACAATTATTCGGATGCCACCACCACCAATCGTGCGCTGGGGACATCACCTACCAGTGGTGCCGGCAATATCCTGCAACTATCGCTTACCAACAATACCGGATCTGCCCTAAGCAGCATCCAGCTGTCGTATCAAATCCGCCGCTTCGCCAATGCCGTCAGCGCCGAGACCCTGCCCGGCTACCGTTTGTTCGTCAATGTGAATGGCACAGCCACCTGGACATCGGTTGCTGTGCTCAACCCCACTGCCACCACGGTACCCAATACCGTCGGAACCAGTCCGTTTACCATCAACCTCACCCTGCCATCAACGGTTGCTTCCGGAGGACAAATCCGATTACGGTGGGTCGACGACAATTCATCCAGTTCAGCTTTGGACCAACGCATCGGACTCGACAATGTGCAGATATCCCTGAACCCGCCTCCCCCCTCCTGTGGAACACCGACCCAACTTCTGGCCAGTGGTATCACCACCACTTCAGCAGCACTTTCCTGGCAGCCGGTTGCTGGTGCCCAGAGTTACAACCTCCGCTGGAAACCCACATCAGGCAGCACATTTACCTCTGTGAATGGCCTTACAGCGCTTAGCTACATCCTCACCGGACTGACACCCGGAACATCTTACGACTTCCAGGTGCAGACCATATGCAGCCCCGGCTCCGCTCCTGGCAGCTTCTCTCCATTATCCTCCTTTATCACCGAAGCCATCAACCCCATTTGCACCACAGCCAACAACCTAAACGCATCCACCATCAGTTCCACCTCGGCGCTGCTGACCTGGACATCGGGACTGGATGCTTCCACATTCAATCTCCGCTGGAAGCCCGAATCGGCTACCACGTTCAATTTCATCAGCAACATCGTTTTCACTTCCTATCAACTGAACGGATTACTGCCCGGGACCAACTACGTGTACCAGGTACAAACCGTCTGTGGTGGGGAAGAAGAAAACCCTGCAGTCACTGCTCCGTACAGTGCACCCTTCTTCTTCACCACAAGTTCCGCAACATCCGGCCGGCCGGCTATCAACAGCACAACGAACTTGCCAGATATCACCATATGGCCGAATCCGGTTTCGGGCAATCAGTTCGAGTTGAGAATGCAGCAGCCCGGAATAAAAGCAACGGTAGCCGCTGCCGAATTGTTCGACCTGCCGGGCAAGCGCATTACCGTCTATACGCTGCCCATGGCATCCGGCCGGCTCTACGCACGTATCAACCTGCCCCGTTCATTGCCAGCGGGAATATATATGCTGAGAATCACTGCCGGAGAGCGGCAGTTCACAAAGCGGTTGATCATCCGCTAGTTGAGGCTGCTCATTCATAGCTTTTTTTTATAAAATAGCTTTTCCAATCGTCGCCGGAGATTTTTCTCCGGCGACATTTTTTTTTGAAAGAGTCCGCACAAGGATAAAAAAACTTAAAGGTTCGAGTAGAACGATTGCCAGGGTTCGTGGCACACGAAACATCATGTGATTTGTACAGCAAACTTTATTTCCGGTTCGTGAGTCACGTACCGGGCTTCCGGGGCTGCTGAAAAAGTTGAGTGGTAACCGTTTGATGATAAATGAATTTTTTACAAGCAAGATCCCAGGCACGGTTCGTTGCGCCTCCACCAGGGTTCGTGGCACACAAAACATCATGTGAATTGTACAACGAACTTCATTTTCCGGTTCGTGAGTCACGAACCGGGGCTTCGGGCCAAGATTCGTAAAACATGAACCTGAAAAGAGGTGGACAATTGACCAGCTCTTTATTGCGCACTTTATTGTCTTGATTTTTTCAGCTTGCGTGAAAAAATACAACACCGGAGCAATGTAGTGATCCCTGTGCTTTTGACTTATTATTGCAACAAACAATTCGAAGCAGATGAATGCGAATGAACTCATAACCGGCAACCTTTTTGAATTCTGGAGCCATATCGGCAGGGAGAACAAGATTTACGCAGCAGCCCCGAAATACCAGGCAGTTTATGCGGCGGGGTCCGATTGGCCCAACCGGATTTATGCGATGGAGGACGATGCGGAAAATTATGAGGCGATCATCGCACAGAGCAGACAAGGCACACTGCCCCCTGTGATGGCACTCGACAAACGTTCAAAGCTGCTCGATTACGGCAAACTGCAATTACGGGTAAGCTTGGTCAACATGTCACTCGACCTGAACAGCCGGCCAACTGAATACACAGGAAAAGAAAACATCCATCAGATAGGAACAAAAGCGGAGGCTGTGCAATTCGCAGACATCGCCACGGAATCGTTCGGGTATAAGGTGGATGGTGAAATTGTCTATAATATCGCTAAGGATGACCGCACCACGAGGCTTTTTATTTACCGGGAGAACAATACAAATTATGGATGCGGCATCGTATTTTTCGACAGTAAAAATATCGCCGGATTTCATATGGTGGGTACCATTCCGGCCGGAAGAGGCAGGGGCATCGGAAAAAGTATGACGGAAACGTTGATTCAAGAAGCCCGCATCAATGGAGCTGAATCCTGTGTCCTCAATGCGTCAAAAATGGGAGAACCCATTTACCTAAAACTTGGCTTCCGCGCGCAAGGATTGCTGGAGAACTACACCATACTGAAATAAGCACGCAAAAGTTACGCGGACATCTCAGTAAAATCATTAATTTCCATCACCTGAAATGTCCACTTCATGCCTAAGAAAAAGACCTGGCTTGACAAACTTAACGATAACAAGCAACCACAGGTGAAACGCCTGGAAAAGGATATTGCGGGAATGTCTGCAGGGAGCAAGATGCTGATTGCCACGCCCCTGCTGCTTGACAGCTACATCCGGAAAATCCGTTACGGAAAACACGTGGATACCAAAACCCTGCGGAACGACCTTGCCCACGAACACCATGCTGACTGCACCTGCCCGCTCACTACGGGCATCTTCCTCAGAATAGTGGCTGAAGGCAATTACCAGAAGTTGCAGGAAGGCCAGCCCCTTGAAAAGATCGCACCTTTCTGGAGAGTGATAGAACCGGGAAGCCCGCTGGCAGAAAAACTCACATTCGGACAGGATTTCCTGAAACAGCAGATCGAGAAAGAGAGAGGAAAGAAATGACTGTACTGACAAACTGAGCATTTGCATGAAAAAGTCGCTGATCTGAAGCGCCTTCTTATCGTGCAAATTTTTAGTTCAACAACAACAGCACTCTGTTACCTTAAATGAGATAAAATGGACATCATAAGATGTAGCCCTGCAATGGTAACGTTTAAAAAAATACTATCAGCCTGTAAGCCGGATTCTGTGATCCGCCTCGGCGGACCGGTCATCATTTATCTGGTTGCGGCATTACTGCCGCAATCTAGCTGCCTACCCTCCGGTGCCGTACAAAAAGTACGATCAGACGGGCCGCCTTTTTCCGCAACGCGGAACACCGGTTTACATGGCATTTCAGCACATAAGGTTTACCCGGCAACCGCATTGCTGCTGCTGCCCGTGAGCTCTTACCTCACATTTTCACCCTTACTCCGGTTTGCACCGGAGCGGTTATTTTCTGTGGCACTGTCTGTACAAACTGCCTTTCGGCAATTTATTCCCGGCCGTTAACCGGTATGCTGCCCTGCGCTGTCCGGACTTTCCTCCCCTGTTACCAAGAGCGATGACCCGGCTGATAGCCTTGCGAAGTTAACCGTTTTTGAACGGCAGTCCGGCAACGGGCAATGCAACGGTGCCGGACATATTCTTTGTACATTTGTAAGCAAAACGATTCGCATATGGAAAAAGCAGTTTTCGTCGTAGCCGCTGTACGCACACCTTTGGGTAGTTTTGGCGGAAGTCTGAAAGGTTTTTCGGCCACCCAACTTGGCTCCTTCGCCATCAAAGGCGCGCTGGAAAAAGCCGGCCTCGCCCCCGAGCAGGTGGATGATGTGCTGATGGGATCCGTATTGCAGGCCGGACTCGGACAGGCTCCCGCCCGGCAGGCAGCAAAATTTGCCGGGTTGCCCGACAAAGTGAACTGCACCACCATCAACAAGGTATGCGCCAGCGGTATGAAAGCGATAGCCCTCGGTGCACAAAGCATCCTGCTCGGCGATGCCCATGTGGTGGTTGCCGGAGGAATGGAAAGCATGAGCAATGTGCCCTACTACTCCGAAACCATGCGCTGGGGCAACAAATACGGACATGTGCAACTCACCGACGGCCTCGCAAAAGACGGTCTTACCGATGTATATGACGGAAAAGCGATGGGGAACGCCGCTGAACTTTGCGCGTACTCCTGCAAGATCAGCAGGGAGGAACAGGATGCCTTCGCCATGGAAAGCTACCGCCGCTCGCAGGCTGCTGTAAACGAAGGGAAATTCGAAGCCGAAATCATTCCCGTCGCCATTCCGCAACGCAAGGGCGATCCCATTCTGATGAACAAGGATGAGGAGCCGTTCAATGTGCAGTTCGACAAAATACCTTCACTCAAGGGAGCTTTTGTTAAAGACGGCACTGTAACCGCTGCCAATGCCAGCACCATGAACGACGGCGCAGCAGCACTTGTATTGGTAAGCGAAGAAAAACTCAGGGAACTGGGATTGAAACCCATCGCCCGCATCGTAGCGGCCGCAGATGCCGAACAGGCTCCGGAGTGGTTCACCACCGCCCCTTCTCTGGCCATTCCCAAAGCACTCGGCAAGGCAAAACTCACCATGAGCGATATTCAATACTGGGAACTCAATGAAGCCTTTTCGGTGGTAGGTATTGAAAACACCCGCCGCCTTGGACTCGATCCTGCGAAAGTGAATGTGAACGGCGGTGCCGTATCCCTCGGACATCCTTTAGGCGCCAGCGGAGCAAGAATCATCGTCACGCTGATCCATGTGCTGCAGCAAAACAAAGCCCGATTCGGCGGAGCCGGAATCTGCAATGGCGGAGGTGGCGCAAGTGCGATGATTGTTGAAAATAGCAGCAATACCAAATCCTGACAAGTTGAAAGCAAGAATAAAATCGTTAATTTCAAGTTCATAAATAAAGTTCATGACTACCGCCCATCTGAAAATTGACCTGATCAACAAAATCACCCGGGTTCAGGACTCAAATGTCATAAAGGAAATCAAGCGATTACTGGATTTTGAACTGGAAGAGGGTAACTTCAAACTAAGCCCTTTACAAAAGAGACGAATCTCGGAAGCAAAAGCTGAAGTAAGGCAGAAACATATCTTGACAGAAAGTGCTGCAAATAAGGAAATAGAAGTATGGCTCGGAAAATAATTTGGACGCAAACCGCCCAAACGGAACGCCGGGAAATTTTGGTTTATTGGGTCAAAAGGAACAAGTCGAAGACATTCAGCAAA
>JBIIDU010000107.1:0-8056 GCA_044238165.1 Ferruginibacter sp.
CAACAACAAGGGCGTATCCACCGGCACCCGCTGGATGCAAAGCAAGGGCGAAATCATAGAAAGCCACTCACCCGTCGACGGGAAGCGGATTGCCCGGGTGACGGCGGCCGATAAAAAGAGTTATGAACTGGTGATGGACACCGCAATGGCGGCATTCCGCGAGTGGCGTCTCTGGCCTGCACCGAAGCGCGGTGAAATCGTGCGCCAGATCGGTGATGAACTGCGGGTCAACAAACAGGCGCTGGGGCAGCTGGTGAGTTATGAAATGGGCAAGAGCCTGCAGGAAGGCCTGGGCGAAGTCCAGGAAATGATCGACATCTGCGACTTCGCCGTGGGGCTCAGCCGGCAACTGAACGGCCTGACCATGCACAGCGAACGGCCTTCGCACCGCATGTACGAGCAATACCACCCGCTGGGTGTGGTGGGCATCATCTCCGCCTTCAATTTTCCGGTGGCGGTATGGAGCTGGAACTCCATGCTGGCATGGGTTTGTGGAAATGTGTGCATCTGGAAACCCAGCGAAAAAACCCCGCTTTGCGCCGTGGCCTGCCAGCACATCGTAAGCCGTGTTTTCGCGAGGAACAAGGTGCCGGAAGGGGTGAACAACCTGGTTGTCGGCGGCCGGGAAACAGGCGAATGGATGAGCCGCGACCACCGCATACCGCTGATGAGCGCCACCGGCAGCACCCGGATGGGTAAGGCCGTAGCCGCCACCGTGGCCGAACGGCTGGGACGCAGCCTGCTGGAACTGGGCGGCAACAATGCCATCATCATCTCCCCCGATGCCGACCTCGACATGGCATTGATCGGTGCGGTATTCGGTGCGGTGGGCACGGCAGGACAGCGCTGCACCACCACACGCCGGCTGATCATTCACGAGAAAGTATACACGAAATTCAGGGACAAGCTCGTAAACGCATACCGCCAGTTGAAAATCGGAAACCCGCTCGACGAGAAAAACCATGTGGGGCCGCTGATCGACCAGGCAGCCGTGGCGCTTTACCTCTCCTCCATTGAGAAGTGCAAACAGGAAGGCGGCCTTTTCCTGGTGGAAGGCGGTGTGCTGAAGGGAAAGGGATACGAGAGCGGCTGCTATGTGAAACCCTGTATCGCCGAAGCGAAGAACCATTATGAAATCGTGCAACACGAAACCTTCGCTCCCATCCTGTACCTGATCAAATACAAGACGCTGGAAGAAGCCATCACCCTGCAAAACGGAGTACCGCAGGGATTGTCGAGCGCTATCATGACCAACAACCTGCGTGAGGCGGAAAGCTTCCTCTCGCATGCGGGTAGCGACTGCGGCATCGCCAATGTGAACATCGGCACTTCCGGGGCCGAAATCGGTGGAGCCTTCGGCGGCGAAAAGGAAACAGGCGGCGGTCGCGAAAGCGGCAGTGATGCCTGGAAGGTTTATATGCGCAGGCAAACGAACACCATCAATTACGGAAACAAGCTACCGCTGGCGCAGGGTATCAAATTCGACCTGTGACCATATTAACAAACTCCGGATGATGCCGGGATTCGTTCAGCGCCCAAAAAAATTGGGAATCGTAAGAACCAAACTTTAAACAATAGGTTGCTGAAAAAGTCGATGAGCCGCAACAAAACATACTTGTTCACAAGGCAACATCCGGCAAGCGGGCAAAGCCGATTGGGAACGCCGTTCCGATTGTCCCTGACTTTGGCATTAAGCCTGTTGTTAAGCCGTTCGCGAGCCCAGAATTACACATCCTATTTCACCGGCAACAGCACCGATATCGTCACACAACCCGCGGGAGGCATCTGCCTGATGGGCGGAGCAACGGAAGACGACAATGCCATGAAATGGTTTCTGGCGCGGGCTTCCGGGGGCGATGTACTCGTACTGCGCGCAAGCGGTTCAAGTGGATACAACACTTATCTCTATTCCGAACTCGGCGTGCCGGTCAATTCGGTGGAAACCATCGTATGCAACACCGCGGCGGCAAGCTACGACGGCTATGTATTACAGAAAATCAAGCAGGCCGAAGCCATCTGGTTCGCCGGTGGCAACCAGTGGAACTATGTTTCCTACTGGCGCAATACACCCGTGGACAGCCTGCTTCGACTGGCGGTCAGGCAAAGGAATGTGGTGATCGGGGGAACCAGCGCGGGAATGGCCATCCAGGGGCAATATTATTTTTCAGCACGAAACGGATCGGTCACATCGGCAACGGCGCTCGCCAATCCCTACCAAAACAGCGTTACGGTCGATTCCGCAATTTTCGTCGGCAACAGCCTGCTGAGCAATTGCATCACCGACACCCATTTCGACAACCCCGACCGGAAAGGAAGGCTGGTTACATTTCTTGCAAGGATTTATCAGGACTACGGCACATTGGCCCAGGGTATCGCCTGCGACGAGTATACTGCCGTTTGCATCGATTCCTCCGGAACGGCGCGGGTGTTTGGCACTTATCCTGCAAGCGACGACAATGCGTATTTTATACAATCGAACTGCGAGCTGTCCAACCAGGCGCCGGAAAACTGTTCGTCGGGCCAGCCGCTGACCTGGAATGCTGGCGGACTTGCCCTCAAGGTCTATCAGGTCAAAGGCACCCCCACAGGAAACAACAACTTCAACCTGAACACCTGGCAAACAGCCAACGGCGGCGTCTGGAAGAACTGGAGCGTTTCAAACGGCATTCTCGCGGAACAAAACGGCACTGCCCCCGCTTGCGGACCCTTGCCCGGTGAAGGCAGTTTTATTTCGGTAAGAAATGGGATATGGAATGTGGCGGCCACCTGGCAAAAAAATCAAATTCCGAATTCAGCAACTGGGGTGATTGTCCGGCACAAGGTGAATCTAATATCAGATGCCGCTTGCGGAAGTGTGCGCATAGAACCGGGCGGGCATCTGCAGCTGAACAGCGGGAAGACACTGGATATCAATAATTAATTTTCCATATATGATTTGTAGCGAAAAAAGCCATATTTTCGCAACATCTCAAAATTTGCAATTCTGTTGCGCAACTAACCAAAAAAAAATCATGAAAAAAACATTACTCATCGGATTGCTTATCAGTACCGTACTGTTTGCCAACGCCCAGCAATACCAGCTCGGTTTGAAAGGCGGCATCAACATCAGTAATTTCATCGGAGGCGATTTTAGCAACGTCGACAAAAAAGCTCTTATTGGCTTCCACGCCGGTGGCTATATGGCTTTCGGTTTGGGACAAAATTTATGGATCCAGCCCGAATTGCTGATTTCCACCCAGGGGGCAACGCTTAGTAGTCAAGGTTCTGTATCGCCAATTGAAACCACCTACAAGATGACCTACCTTGCCGTTCCTGTAATGGTCAAGTTGCACACCGATGGCGGCTTCTTCTTTGAAGCAGGTCCTCAGTTCGGTTTCAAAATCAGCGAAAAGAATCCAAGCAATCAAACCATCAGCACTTTTGCTAAAGGTTTGGATCTTGGTCTCGCCGCCGGACTGGGCTTCCAGGCTAAATCTGGCTTGGGCATCTACGGACGCTATGTACTGGGTATTTCCAAGGTAGGCGATTTTACCAGCAGCACCGTGAATACCTTAAATCCTAATTTCAAAAACGGCACCATCCAGCTGGGCATCATGTACAGCCTGATGAAACGTAAAAAGAAATAAAGAACAATAAAGATTTGGTTAATCCCCGCCACAGCAGCGGGGATTTTTTATTGCAGACTTAACAAGCCCCCTTCTGCTGGCAAGCAGCGTTTTCCGCCGGTCAGCGTCAACTACTGCAAACCTGCGCTGGAAAACAGCGTGGTCATGCAGCACAAAGGTTTCCATAATTGTCTCCGTATTTAACATCAAAACAACAACCATGAAAAAAACACTTCTCGTCGCAATGCTCTCCGCTTCCACATTATTTGCCTGTGCCCAGCAATACCAGCTCGGTGTGAAAGGCGGTCTCAACATCAGCAATTTCACCGGGGGCGACTTCAGCAGCATCAGCAAGAAAGCACTGGTAGGCATCCATGCCGGCGGATACATCGGGTTCGGCATAGGCCACAACCTATGGATCCAGCCTGAACTGCTGATTTCATCACAGGGCGCCACACTCAGCCAGGGCGTGCCTCCTAAGGACACTACCTACAAAATGACCTATCTCGCCGTTCCCCTGATGCTGAAGTACCATGCCGATGGTGGCTTTTTCTTTGAGGCCGGACCTCAGTTCGGTTTCAAGATGAGCGAAAACAACCCCAGCGATCAGTCCATTTCCAGCTTTGCCAAAGGGCTTGACCTGGCCGTTGCGGCCGGATTGGGCTATCAGGGTAAATCGGGGCTCGGTATCTATGGCAGATATGTAGCAGGAATATCCAAAGTAGGAGATTTTAGCAGCAGCAATGCCAGCCAGTTGAATCCCAACTTCAAAAACGGGACTATCCAGTTCGGCATCATGTACAGCCTGGTAAAGAGGAAGAAGAAATAATAACACAACGTCTTTTCATCTGAAATCCCTGCGGGCAACCGCGGGGATTTTTTTCGCCGTTCCGTTCAGATGGGACAATCCGCAGGTTGAACCGGATGTTTATACCGATTGGATATCTGTAATGGACCAATTTCACTGATGCCAACCAGCTATCACATCGGCATAATACGTGGAAATTTTTGGGCTGAATTATAAATCAGTTTCGTATTACTGCACAGGCTCCGGTTCCGGTCATTCGGCATATTTTGACTAAATTGCCGCACACCTAAAAAATCTTATGCAACGCATTTCCTTCAAACCCTTCATACCCCATCTGGTAGCCGTCGGCGTGTTCCTGCTGGTCAGCGTAATCTTCTGTAAACCGGCCCTCGAAAGCGGGGTGGTGATGCAGCAAAGCGATGTCACGGCGGTCCAGAGCATGAAACATCAAAGCGAGGTCTATTTCGAGAAAAAAGGTGTCTACCCCCTCTGGATTACCAGCATGTTCAGCGGCATGCCTGCTTACAACATCATTTTTTCCGGACCTACTTCCCCGTTCCAGTATATCAACCAGGCCTTCCAGCTCTGGCTGCCCAAGCCGCTTAACTTCTTCTTCCTGAGCTGCATCTGCTTTTATATCTTCTGCCTCTGTATACGCGTCAAACCCTATGCGGGGATATTTGCCAGCCTTGCGTTTGCCTATGCCACCTACAATCCCATTCTGGCTGCAGCCGGCCACGACACCAAGTTGCTGGCGCTGGCCTATGCCCCCGCCCTGCTCGGGTCGATCCTGCTTTTATTCGATAAGAAATATATTGCCGGATTTGTGCTGACGGCTCTGTTCGCCAACCTGCACCTGATGCAAAACCACCAGCAGATCAGCTACTACCTGCTGCTCGTGATCGCCATCATGAGCATCTTCTTTCTTGTACGCTGGGCTCGGGAAAAAGAACTACTGCACGGCGCCAAAGCCATTTCACTGGCACTGGCCGCAGGCATCCTGGGCGTGATGATCAACGCCATCATCCTCTTTCCGGTTTACGACTTCGCCAAGTATTCCAAGCGGGGCGGGCAACTCATCCTGAAAGACCGCACGGGCAAGGATGCTCCGAAAACCTCCGACTCCAAAACCACAGGACTGTCGCGGGATTATGCTTTCCAGTGGAGCAACGACAAGACGGAATCGCTGTCCATCCTGTTCCCCTCCGTCAACGGCTATGGATTCCATTACGGACAGCGCGATGGCGAATTCGACATGTTCCCGCAACTCGATGAAAATTCGCACGTCGCCACCTACCTCACCGAAAAACTCAATATGCCGGAAGCACAGACCTCGGAACTCCTCGGCAATTTTTCTCAAAAAATCTACTGGGGAGGAAAACCCTTCACCACCGGGCCCGCCTATCTGGGTGCGGTCATCTGCGCCCTCGTCATCCTGGGAATGTTCATCCTCGACGGTAAACATAAATGGTGGATGTTCACGGCCAGCATTTTCGGCCTGCTGCTGGGCATGGGTAAGAATTTCCCGGGCCTCAACGATTTCCTCTTCGACCACCTGCCGCTCTACAACAAATTCCGAACTCCGGAAATGGCTCTGGTGATTCCACAACTTCTTTTCCCCGCATTAGCGGTCATGACAGTCAACCGCATGCTTGAAGGCAGCACAGCGCTGATGCCTAAATTCAAATGGGGTGCAATCACCACAGGAATTGTTTTCCTGCTCGCTGCCGTACTGTACTTCAGTTTTGATTATGCCAAAGAAAACAAGCAGCGCACCCTGGCTTTCACAAACGCGATGTCTGCGAAGGACAGTACCACGCAAGGCAAGCTCGATAGCATCAATGAGAAATATGAAGCCCTGTCCGACAACCGGACTTATGAGGAGATCCTTTACCAGACCAAGGGTGATGCGCAACTTGCCAAGGGGATTCTCAACAGCCTGCGCGAAGACCGCAAAGCCATCTTCGGCAAAGACATCCTGCGCGGCCTGCTGTTCAGCCTGATCACGCTGGGGCTGGTATGGCTCTTCCTTAGCGGTAAAATGAAGGCCTCGCTGCTCATCTCGGGATTGAGCGTGCTGGTGCTGGCCGACCTCCTGCCCTTGGGCATGCATTATGTGAATGAGAAAAGCTTTGATGCGGAGGAAAAATACCAGGCCAACCAGTTCAGCCCTACAGCGGCTGATAACTCTATCCTGGCCGATAAGGATCCCAACTACCGGGTATTCGACATCTCGGGCGGCGACCCCTTCCAGGATTCAAAACCCTCGTACTTCCATAAATCCATCGGCGGTTATCATCCCGCCAAAATCGGCATCTACGACGACCTGGCTACCTACCAGCTCAGCGGCCGTTTCAATCCTGCCGTGCTGAACATGCTCAATACCAAATACTTGATTCAAAAATCATCCGACGGGAAAAATACAGTCGCCATTCCCAATCCCGATGCACTCGGCAACTGCTGGTTTGTCAAGGGAGTCAAGTATGTGAATGGCCCGGCAGAAGAAATGACGGCATTGGATAATTTCAGTCCCAAAGACACAGCGGTGGCCGATAAAAGTTTCACCGGCGCCATCGGCAATTTCCAGCCTGCCGACAGCAACGCCCGCATCCGGCAAACCGCATTCGACAATGAAGCCATCAGCTACCAAAGTGAAAACAGCAATCCGGGGCTTGCCCTATTCAGCGAAGTGTTTTACAAAGATTGGAACGCTTATGTGGACGGCAAGCAGGTACCCGTAGCAAAAGTCAACTACGTGCTGCGCGGCATCAACGTGCCGGCCGGCAGCCACAAGATCGATTTCAAATTCGAACCTGCAGTCTATCGCCTGAGCTACCGGATATCGCTGATTTCCATGTGGCTGCTGATGGCGCTATTGGGCTGGTTCCTTTTCCACAGTTACCGGAAGGCTACTGCCAAAGAATAAGAAATGCCGATGGGCAAGCGCAACCCCGAAATTTTTCTGGCCGCCACCGATGAGCTGGGTGTGTTCATCAATCAAAAAGCATCCGGCCTCTACACGGCCCTGCGCGCTCCCGCCGGAGCCCGAACCGGAGCGGGCGACACGTACACCGAATATTTCGCACGACACCACCTGGGGCCCCGCCTGTTCTTTTCCATACAGAACAGCGCACACATCTTATATCAGGCCGTCCGGCGCTGCGGAAAACCGCTGACAGAAATCAACGCCATCGACTACGGCGCGGGACTCGGTACGCTCTTCCTGCTCGGAGGCCTGCTCGGATTTAGGCGCTTCGATTACAACGACCATCTTCCCGAATGGCAGGATACGGCACGGCAGGTGAGCGAACGTATCGGCAGCCAGGTTACAAACTATGTGACCGGCGATGTCGAAGCAGTATCCGCCTTCGCGGAAAGCCATGGCTTCACTTACGACCTGGTCTTATCAAGAAATGTACTGGAACACATTTATTCGCTTCCCCATTTTTACAAGACCCTGTACCGGCACAACCCGAAAGCGGTGGTATACGGAAGCACCACCGCCAACTACCATAATCCGCTGATGCGCATCTATCATTACCGCATACACGCAAAAGCGGAACGAAGCCATTATTTCCGGCAGCGCTGTGGGGAAATCGGCCGTTCAGACAGCAATTTGCGTCCCGATGCAATTTCGCGCTTG
>JBIIDU010000108.1:0-8026 GCA_044238165.1 Ferruginibacter sp.
GAAAAATCACATTGCGGCTAGGATCCTTGTATAGAAAGTCCTGTGCCAGCGTCGTGTACAACCTGTTCACCCCTTCTGTCCATCCGAAATCCTTTGTCATGGTCTCCTGTATGCCCCAGAGTGTCTGGAAGTCGGTTACCCCGGGAAGATTGCTCCGGTAGGGAATATTCAGGTTATTCTCGGTGAAAAAGGCCTGGTTGGGCACACCCTGTACCCAGGTTTCACCAAACAGGGTAATCCGCGGATATTCGTCCAGCAGGGCCTTGTTGCATCGGTTCATGAATTGCAGATCGTTGTAGGCATAAGTGTCGATTCGCCAGCCGTCGATACCGAACTGTTCCACGCTCCAGAGGGCATGCTGTATCAGGAATTTCTCCACATATGGATTGTGTTGGTTCAGGTCGGGCATCTCGGGCGTGAACCATCCGTCGGCCATGACCTTCACTTCCTTCGGACTGGCATAGGGATCGAACAATACCTGATCCTTATAAGTGGTATTGGTATATTTCTCCCATTGATGCAGCCAGTCTTTCATGGGCAGGTCCTGCACGGTATGGTGATAGAGTCCGACATGGTTGTACACTGCATCCTGAATCACCTTCATGCCTTTTTCGTGTGCGGCATCGACGAGATTGAGATATGCCTTGTCGCCGCCCAGCCTTGGATCAACCTTATAATGGTTGGTGAAGGCATAACCATGCTCCGTCCGGCTGGGCATGTCATTTTCCCAGACAGGATTAAGCCATAGGGTCGTCACCCCTAATCCGTGCAGGTAGTCCAGATGGTTCCGTATACCCTGAAGATCGCCCCCGTGGCGGTTGAAAACGGTATCCCGCCGGAGCGACTGATCGCGCATACCCGGTATCCTGTCGTTGGCGGGGTCTCCGTTGCTGAACCGGTCCGGCATGATCAGGTAAATGAAATCGCGGTTGGTTACACCCTGGGCAAAAGCTGTGCCCCGGTTCGCACGTCGGGGCTTGATGGAAAATCCAAGCTGGACAGTAGACCTCCCTTCATTGCCGCTTACCCGGATCGGCACATTACCCGGGCGGGTATTGGGAGCAATTTCAATATCGACAAACAGATAGCGCTTGTTTTCGACGGGATTCACTTTCAGCACACGGATGCCCGGATAACTGATCTCTACGGCTGGCCTTGATGAAAATGCATTCGGCGAATCCACATGCAGCATCAGTTGCACTTTATTCCATTTCATGCCGGGCCACCAGCTGGAGGGATAGCACTGGGCACTGCAGATGCCTGTGGAAATAATCAGAATAAAAAGGACAGCAAGCGATTTCGTGAATGAAAACATAGTTTATTCTTTTTCTTCTTTGACGAGAAAATAACAGATAAGCCCGGCGATGATCATCAAAAAGCCGCCGATTTGTACGGCCAATAGCCGGTCGTTGTTGAGCCAGTTCCGCATGATCCAGCCGAATCCGAGCGAGGCAATGATTTCGGGCAGCACAATGAAAAAGTTGAATATGCCCATGTAAACCCCGATCTTATCTTTCGGCAAAACCCCGCCCAGCATAGCATAGGGCATGGAAAGGATGCTGGCCCAGGCAATACCCACACCGGCCATACAACCATAAAGCATGTATTTATTTTCAACAAAAGCCACCGAAATCAGACCCAGGGCTCCGCAAAAGAGGCAAAGCGTATGGGTAAGCCGGCGCCCCAGCCTGGCTGCAATCGAAGGCAGAATGAACGCGAAGAGAAAAGTGACCACGTTATAAAAAGCGAGGGTAAGTCCGCCGAAATTGGTTCCCTGACCATACAGCGGATCTGTTTCACTTGTGGCGTGGAACACATTCCTGGCTACAGCCGTGTTGTAATAGAACCACATCAGAAAAAGTCCGGGCCAGGTGAAAAACTGCACCAGAGAAAGGATTTTCATCCGGTGGGGCATGTTTTTGATGCACTGGACAATTTCCGAAAGCCCGGCGCCAAAACCTTTGTTCGATTCCTTTACCTTATCCTTGTAAGGAATATCTTCCGGTGGATATTCCTTGGACTTGAAAACCGTATAAAGTACCGCGCTCAAAAAGAAAAAAGCACCAATGTAAAAACTCCATTTCACATTGTCGGGAATCATACCCGCAGCCGCAACCGAATTGAAGTGGAAGACATTCGTCATGATCCAGGGCAGCGCAGAAGCGATGCTGCCTCCCAGTCCGATCATGAGGCTCTGCATCACAAAGCCCTCCGTCATCTGCTTCTCATTCAGTTTATCCGCCACAAAAGCACGAAAAGGTTCCATGGCCACATTGCCGAACACGTCAAGCACCCAGAGCAACCCCGCTGCCACCCAAAGCACGGGGCTATGCGGCATCAGAATCAGGGCGATGGAACTCAGGATGGCACCGATCAGAAAATAAGGCCGGCGACGTCCCAGCACAGGATGCCAGGTCCGGTCGGACATGTAACCCACAACAGGTTGAACCAGCAACCCCGTCAGAGGTGCCGCCAGAAAAAGAATGGGAATCTTATCGGCATCGGCGCCCAGATGTTCGTAGATGGGACCCATGTTGGCACGTTGCAGGTCCCAGCCGAACTGAATGCCGAAAAATCCAACGCTCATGTTCACAATCTGTCCGATGCTGAGTTTGGGTTTATGATCCTTAGTGGTGGCTGTCATGGCAAGCGTTTCGTTGGTATGATGGGTGTTAGAATTTGTCTGAATCGTAACCGTATTCAAATGCTGAATCCGTCGGGCAGTACCGCTCCCTTCTTGATGACTACGATACCATCCTTTATCGTGTAAAGTGGCTTGTCTACCGGAACAAGGTGTTGTCCTCCGTTGATGCGCACATCGTTTCCGATTCGGCAGTTCTTGTCCACAATGACATTCCGCAGGTAACAGCGCTCGCCGATGCCGATCTTGGGTATGCCTTTTTGCTGGCTGGATTGGATATCATCCATTGTTTCGTAGTAATCGTTTCCCATGATGTAGGCCGATACGATGGTGGAGCCATGGCCTATGCGGCTGCGGATGCCGATCACACTTTTCTCGATGCGGCTGGCCGAAATGATGGAACCCTCCGCTACAATCGTATGCTCGAGCGTGGTGCCGCTGATTTTGGCGGGAGGCAGCATGCGCGCCCGGCTGTACACGATTTTCTGGTTGTCGAAAAGGTTGAACAAGGGCAACTCCTCCGTCAGGGCCAGATTGGCATCAAAGAAAGAATAGATGTTTCCGATATCGGTCCAGTAGCCCTCATATTGAAAACTCTTCACCTTGTATTTTTCAATGGAAGTAGGAATGATTTCCTTTCCGAAATCGGTAGCAGCCAGTTTTTCTTCCAGTAGCAGGTCGAAGAGCAGCTTCCGGTTGAACACATAGATGCCCATGGAAGCCAGATAATTCCGGCCCTTTGCCCGCATGACGTCACCGGTATCGCTGATCCATTCGGGCAGCAACTCTTTATCGGGCTTTTCGATGAACGAAACGATGTCGTTCCCCTCGTTCGCTTTCAGGATACCGAATTCGGGGGCCTCGCGCTCACCTACGGGAATGGTGGCAATGGTGATGTCGGCTTCGCTTTTCCTATGTGCATCGAGCATATCGGCGAAATCCATCTGATAGAGCTGGTCGCCGCTCAGGATTAGCACATAATCAAAATCATAGGACTCGATATGGCGCAGCGACTGTCTGACAGCATCGGCCGTACCTTGAAACCAACCGGCATTGTCGGGCGTTTGCTCGGCTGCTACAATGTCCACAAAACCTTTACTGAACAGGCTGAACTGGTAGGTGTTCTTGATATGCCGGTTGAGCGATGCGGAATTGAATTGCGTGAGGACAATGATGCGGTTGATACCGCAGTTGATACAATTGGAAATGGGAATATCCACGAGCCGGTACTTTCCTGCGATCGGCACGGCGGGTTTGCTCCGCGTTGCGGTTAATGGGTACAAGCGGCTACCTGCGCCTCCGCCCAGCACCATTGAAATCACTGATTTACTCTCCATGGAAGACTGATCTTGACATCCTGTTCTAATCTGTTCAGCAGATGTCCAAATGTAATGAAATATTGTATGGTTCCGGTTTGCTGCTAAAAGAAAATGGCCTTGAGCCATCCTAAGCCTAGGCGCCGATCCGGCTGTAGAGCGAAAGGTATTGCTCTGCCCGGCTGGTCCAGCTATGGTCAATTTGCATAACCTGTTGTCTCAATGCGTGCATCCGCTCCGGATCGCGGTAGAATTCAACTGCCCGGTGGATGCTGTACGTGATGTCCCATACTTTGGCATCGTTGAACAAAATGCCGAATCCTCCTTCATCGCCGATATCGCGAACCGTATCCCGCAACCCGCCGGTGTTCCGCACAACAGGAATCGTACCGTAACGTAAGGCATAGAGCTGGTTCAAACCGCAGGGCTCCACCCGGCTGGGCATGATCAGAAAATCGGCGGCTGCATACAACTGATGGCTCAGCGCCTCATTGTAACCGATACGGGAGTTATAAAAACCAGAAAGCGGCGTCTTCATATTTTCAAGTTCCCACTCGATCCTCTGGTCGCCGCTACCCAGCACCAAAAAATTCATGGCTCCCTGAAAGTGGTACACGGCATCATATATAGCCTGAGGAAGCAGGTCGGCCCCTTTCTCATGAACCAGCCTGCCGATGAAGATGAACAGGGGCTTGTCGATATCGATATGGAACTGCCGGGCGACTGCTGTTTTGTTGGCGCGTTTGCCCGATGCTGCAGATTGCACGTCGTAATGGTGCGATAAGAACGGATCGCTTGCCGGATTCCAGGTGACGGTATCAATGCCGTTGAGTATTCCCAGACATTTTCCCCGTTCGTATTCAAATAATTTCTCAAGCCCGTTGGCGCTGTGCTGGAGTTCCTCCATGTAGCTATTGCTAACGGTGGTAACGGCCCGGGTGGTTTTGACGGCACTGGCCAGCGGGTTGATGGTATTGTTCCAGTCGAGTTTGCCCCACTGCCAGGTGTCCCACTCCGGGAGGTAGATGGATTTGCTCCAGTCCATCCAACCCTGATACTGGGCATTGTGCACCGTGAGCACGGTAGGTATGCCGGCCAGATGGCGATAAGCAAGGCAATGCTGCATCATGAAAGGAACCAGGCCGGCATGATAATCGTGAACATGAACCACAGATGGCCGATGATTCCAGCAAGCGATCCAATCAACCACAGCTATCTGAAACGCGGTGAACCGTTCGGCATCATCCCCATAACCATATATCGATTCCCTGTCCAGCAGGGCGTTGATGTCGACCAGGTAAAGGTCGAACCCCAGCTTGTTGGTCAACTCCCGGATGATCGTATAATGGAAACGATGCGGCCCCATGCTGATGTCGGACTCGTGAACCACTTCAAAACTGTTGTTATTCAGAAAAGGGGTCCGGTACATGGGCATGACCAGCTTGGCAATATGCCCGCATTCGGTCTGATAACGGGGAAGGGCCCCGGCCACATCACCGAGACCTCCGGCTTTCGCAACCGGATAGCATTCGGCAGACACATGAAGGATTTCCATACACGACTTTGAATGCGTTCAAAATAAGCAGGAATTTCTGTCCGGCAAATTTTGATTTCCAGATTTTTTACAATGGCTGAATTCGTTTACTTTGAGCGAAACAAAACTGACTTCATGCCTTCGAACCTTACCTCAACAACACCGGCCGGCGGAAATACACAAACCGGCAGCAGTATTCCCACCAACTACGGGGCACTGGGTACCCTGGTGACTGTTTTCTTCTTCTGGGGGTTCATTGCCGCGGGGAACAGCATCTTCATCCCCTTCTGCAAGCACTATTTCCACCTCGACCAGTTCCAGAGCCAACTGGTTGACTTCGCTTTTTACACCGCCTACTATCTCGGTGCACTTGGCCTTTTTATATACGGTGCTTTCGGCGGCAGGGATCTGGTAGCGAAGTGGGGCTATAAACGAAGTATCGTATACGGACTCCTGTTTTCCGCCCTGGGCGCCGCAGCCATGATCATAGCTGTGAATGCAAACACTTTTTCGGGTATGCTGGTGGGACTTTTCGTAGTAGCACTGGGCTTTTCGCTGCAGCAAACATCGGCGCAGCCTTTCGCTATTTCACTGGGGGATCCCTCAACGGCAACCAGTAGGGTCAATCTTGGAGGCGGCATCAATTCATTCGGCACCATGGTGGGTCCCATCCTTGTTGCTGTAGCCCTTTTCGGTAGCACTGCTGCTGTTACCGATGAAAAGATTCAGAGCCTCGGACTAAGCAAGGTGATCTGGCTCTATTCGGCGGTGGGTGTGCTCTTTATCGCTGCTGCGGCCCTGTTTTTCTTTTCCAAAAAAGTGCCTGCGGGTATTTCCTCCGAGAAAACAGAGAAAGCAGGAAAAGCGCTCAACATCCTGCTTGTAATTACCGGTTTGCTCATTGTGATGTTTGTACCGGTGTTCAGCAGTTACAAAGGCGAAGATGCGCAAAAGATCGTGACACTGCAACAGGAAATCAAAACCATCGAAATGCAGGCCGAAACGATCATCCGTGGAAGTGGCATGAAGGGATTCGCCGCTGCAAAGGAATTGTCGCAAACACACAGGACGCTGGATTCGATCGGATTGGCAAATACCGGAAACGGGCCTGTCACCACCGCAGCCGATACCCTGAAACAGCAGTTCACCGATATTGATACCCGCCACCGTTCGATCAGTACGATTCGGGAGCCTCTGGAGCGTTACCGGATGAAATGGCTGCTGGGAGCACTGTTGGTTGTGGTTGCCGGACTCCTCTTTGCGAACCGGCAGGGCAGTAAAAATCCGGAGGGCTGGGGCGCCATGCAATACCCCCAACTTGTGCTGGGTATGCTGGGCATTTTCGTTTATGTGGGAGTGGAAGTGGCCATCGGCAGCAATCTTTCCGAGCTGCTCAAGCAGGATGCATTTGGCGGCAAAACCTCATCGGAGGCGGCGCCCTATATTTCCATGTACTGGGGCAGCCTGATGATTGGTCGTTGGGCGGGGGCGGTGGCCGCTTTCGACCTGAGCAGTCGCACCAAACAGTTGCTTACCGCCCTGGTGCCGCTGATTGCCTTTGGAGTGGCGGTGGGCATCAATACCCTTGCTGCTTATGACATGACCCAACTTTATTATTACATCATTTGTGTGCTGATCATGATCACGGCCATGATGGCAAGCCGTCAAAATCCGGTGCGCACCCTGCTGCTCTTCAGCTTGCTGGGTGTTGCCGCCATGACCATCGGCATAATGTCCACCGGAAAAGTGGCCATCTATGCGTTGCTCAGCGGAGGTTTGTGCTGCAGCATCATGTGGCCCTGTATCTTCAGCCTTTCGGTAGCCGGGTTGGGAAAATACACCACGCAGGGTTCGGCCTTTCTGATCATGATGATCCTGGGCGGCGGAATCATACCGCCTATCCAGGGCAAGCTGGCCGACCTCACCGGTATTCACGCCTCCTACTGGGTATGTGCCCTTTGCTTCGCCTATCTGGCCTTCTTCGCCTTCGTGGTGAAAAACATCTTGTCCAAACAGGGAATTCGTTTCGATGAGCCGGCCTCCGGATCTGCTCACTGATTCCGTTCACGCAAATAAAAAATCCATGAGCAAATACGCAATCGGTATCGATGTGGGTGGTACCACCACCAAATTCGGCATAGTTAGGAGCGACGGCAAGATCCTGTGTCAGGACCGCTTGCCCACGAATGCGCATGAGGATGTGGCTTTTTTTATCGAAGATCTTTATGGAAAGCTGCAGCCGATGATGGAATCGGTGGGTGGTAAAGAGCATATCGAGGGCATCGGCATGGGGGCTCCCAACGGAAATATATACACGGGAACCATCGAATACGCGCCTAATCTGAAATGGAAGGGCATCATTCCCATTGCCGAACTGATGCAGAAAAAATTCGGACTGCCGACCAAACTCACCAACGACGCCAATGCGGCTGCCGTAGGCGAAATGATGTACGGCTGTGCCAAAAACATGAAACACTTCATCACCATCACGCTGGGAACCGGTGTGGGCAGCGGTATTGTGATTGACGGAAAAAT